>NZ_JBFAXI010000144.1:0-13738 GCF_040680735.1 Streptomyces sp. NPDC051987
GCGCGACCGCCCCCGCGCCCCCGGCGCCGGCGCGCGCGCCGACCCCGCCCCGCGCGCCGCCCCCACACACCCGCCCCGCACCCCGCACCCCCCCCACGACCGGCCCGTAGCTTCCCCACCCCCGCCCCACCCCCGCCTCCGCCCCCTCTCCTCCCCTCTCCTCCTCTCTCCTCCAGGAAGCCCCCCGATGCCCCCTGCACCCGCACCGGCCCCCCGGCTGCGCGCCGACGTCACCGCCCTGCCCCGCTACGTCCCCGGCCGCGCCGCCCCCAGCGACCTGGTCGACAAACTCTCCTCGAACGAGAACCCCTACCCCCCGCTCCCCTCCGTCCTCGCCGCCCTGCGCGAGGACCTCGGGCGCGTCAACCGCTACCCCGACCCCGCCAGCAGCGAACTGGTCACCCGGCTGTCCAAGGCCCTCGCGGTGCCCCCCGACCACCTCGTTGCCGGCACCGGCTCCCTCGGCGTCACCCGCGACCTGCTGCGCGCCGCGGCCGGCGAAGGAGACGAAGTCCTCTTCGCCTGGCGCTCGTTCGAGGCCTACCCGCTGCTCGTCTGGGCCACCGGCGCAACCCCCGTGCAGATCCCCCTGCGCGAAGAACGCCACGACCTCCAGGCCATGGCCGACGCCGTCACCGACCGCACCCGCCTGATCTTCGTGTGCAACCCCAACAACCCCACCGGCACAGCCGTGCACCGCGCCGAACTCGAGGACTTCCTCGACCGGGTGCCCGCCCGCGTCCTGGTGGTCCTGGACGAGGCCTACCGCGAGTTCGTCGACGACCCCGGCATACCCGACGGCATCGCCTGCTACCGCGACCGCCCCAACGTCGCCGTGCTGCGCACCTTCTCCAAGGCCTACGGGCTGGCCCGGCTGCGGGTGGGCTACGCAGTCGCCCACCCCCCGGTCGCGGCCGCACTGCGCGCCTGCACCGTCCCCTTCGGCGTCAGCGGACCGGCCCAGGCCGCCGCCCGCGCCTCACTGGACGCCCAGCCCGAACTCCTGCACCGTGTCAGCACCCTGGTGGCCGAGCGCACCCGCGTCACCCGCGCCCTGCGGGCCACCGGCTTCCACGTCCCCGACAGCCAGGCCAACTTCCTCTGGCTGCGCCTGGGCACCCGCACCCCGGCCTTCGCCGCCGCATGCGAGGCGGCAGGCGTCATGGTGCGCCCCTTCGGCGACGAGGGAGCACGCATCACCATCGGCACCCCCGACCAGAACGACCGCCTGCTGAAGACCGCAGCCGACTGGCAGGCATGAGACCCGCCCTGACACCGCACCGGCCGCGCAGTCCGCGCGGAAGCCGCACACCCCCGACGCGAACACAAAAAGCCCCCGTTTTTCACAACTTTCATGCCCAAGACGCATAGATCGTCTAGGGTGGTCCCATGAAGATGACGCTCGGCGAGCGCGTGCGGGCGGCCGTGGCCGCGCTCATGCAGATCGCGGGGGAGTCCCAGGCGGACCTCGCCGTCGCCCTGGGCGTCAGCCAGACGCAGATCAGCCGCCGCCAGTCCGGCAGTGCGGCGTGGAGCCTGAACGACTGCGAGGCCCTGGCCGCGCATTACGGGATCGATGCCCTGGACCTGCTCGCCGGCCCTACCCGTGCCTGTGATGCTCTCTCCCCCCACCGGCGGCGCACCCCGCCTGCCCCCTCCCGCCGCATCTCCTGCGCCGCCCGGGAAACGCCACGATGACCGACTACGACGCGATCGACGCACTCCTGGCCGGCGTCCGCAGACCCGCGGACCTGCCGCCCGCCGAGCAGCGGCGCGCGCTGCGGCAGGCGCTGGGTCTCTCGCGCACCCAGGTGGCCCATGCGCTGGGAGTGAGCCCGTCCACGGTCGGCGGCTGGGAACAGGGCCGTGACCCGAGCGGCGAGGCCCGTGAGCGGTATGCGTACTTCCTTGAGCAGGCGAAGGCCACGCTCACCGGCCTTGCGGCGCCCGCCGCGGGTACCGCGGCCGCCGCCGGGCAGTCTCACGGCCCCCGCCCCGGCCCGGGCGCTGCTGCCCCGGCGCCCGCCACCGACGAAGACCACCCCGACGACGGCGGCGGCGACCAGAGCGGCGGCGACGATGATCAGGACGAACTGGCCGTGCCGCGGCCGTGCGTGTTGTGCGGGCAGCCGGCCCGTCACCAGGTCGCCGGTTTCCCCCAGCACCTGGACGCCGCCGAGTGCACCCCCAGCCCCACACCCACACCCACACCCAGCCCCACACCCACACCCAGCCCCGCGCCCGCGCCCGTGGCCGCGCGGCCGGCTCCGGCACCCGGCCTGATGCCCGCGCCCGCCCCGACGCCTGCCCCCGCGTCTGCCCCTGCTGCGACCGCGCCCGGCCGTGACCGGGGCCGTGACCGGGGCCGGAGCCGTACCGGCGGGCCCGGCCCCGGGCCGCGCAGCGTGGGGGTCGTGGCGGCCGGGCGCCGGGTGCGGCCCGCCGACGCCCCCGACCCGCTCGCCGGACGGATCGCCTCGGCGGTCGCGGCCGCGCTCGCCGAGCACGGCGGGGACGTCACGGCCGCGACGGCGGCGCTGGTGAAGCGGGCGATCCCGGACGCGATGGAACTGCTGGACCAGTCCCGCCTCGGCGGCCGCTACGACATCGTCGCCCACCCCTGGCTGCCCGACGTCCTGCGCAAGCAGACCGCGCGCGGCGCCGACCAGATCTGGGAGGCCCGCCCGAAGTGGACCCGCCCCGAACTCCCGGCCGGCGTCCACGAGGTGACCGCGCTGGACGTCAACGGGGCGTACCTGTCGGCGCTCAAGACACACCTGCCGCTCGGACAGCTGGAGCACTCCGAGGGCAACCAGCACGACCGGCGCCGCGCCGGTGTCCACCTGATCACCCCGCCCGACTGGGACCACGACGCGGTCCTGCCCCACCCCATCGGCAGCCGCGACGAACCGGGCCCGCTGTGGGTGACCGAGCCGACCCTGCGCCTGCTGCTGCGCATCTCCGGCCCGAAGTACGGCCTGTGCGACCCGCCGGTGATCCACCAGTCGTGGACGTCCGGGGCGACCGAGGGCCTGCTGGAGAAGTTCCGCATCACCCTGAAAGACGCTAGGGACACCGCGATCGCCGACGGCGACGACGTCACGCTGGAGTACGTCAAGGCCATGTACTCCAAGTTCGTCTCCACCATGGGCGAGTCGAACTACAACCGCGAGCTGTACCGCACCGACTGGATGCACCTCATCCGCTCCCAGGCGTTCGCGAACCTGTGGTGGAAGGCCCACCGCGCCTGGGACGAAGGCCTCATGGTGATCCGCGTCATGGGCACCGACGAACTGCACGTCGCCGGCGACTGGCAGACTGTCTTCCCCGAAGGACGCGGCGTGAGCGAAGTCAAGGTCAAGGACGTCTACACCGTCGGCGACGCCGGCACCCCCACCCCCGAAGAGGCGTGACGAGATGCCCGATCGCACCATCGACTTCGGCAAGTACGGCGCCCGCGGCATCAAAGGGCACCAAGCCGTCGCCCGCCGGCTCGACGCGCTCGCCGGCTACATCGCCACCCCGATCACCGCCCGGCGCGGCCTGCTCGCCCGCCTGCACTACCTCACCCGCACCGACCACGCCCGCACCGCCGCCCGCGCGGCCGGCCTGACCGCCACGCCCCGCACCATCCGGGCCTGGCTCGCCGGCACCCGCTCACCCTCCCGCGCCAGCCTCGCCGCGATCGAGCAGGCCTACCGCACCGTGCGGCGCGAGAACGTCGCCCGCTACCTCCTCGCCCGCCTCAACCGCGACGGCCGCGGGACCCGAGTGGAGATCCACCCCCTCGACCAGTCCGGCGTCTTCCACCCCCACCAGCGCGTGGTCGCGTTTAGGACCATGAACGTCCGGCGCTGGGACCGGATCATCGCCGCGTGGGCCGCCGACGACGATGCCGCACTCGACGAGGCGTGGGTGGACCAGGTCGTCGACCTCGGCTCCCAGTGGGGCCAGTACGAGTACGTCACCAACATCGGCTTCGCCGCCTGAAGTCGGCACAAGGGCACACCTGTCCGCGATCCTCCCCGCGCGGAGTCGACGGACCGAGCTCGACGTCCTGCCGCAGCAGGCCCGGCGACCTCCCGCTCACGCCGTACCTGCCCGGGCCGCAGCATGCCGCGCCGCCATCACCTTTCGGGGGGGCCGCCATCAAGCGGACCGGCAGAGCCATCCGGCCCGGCACTCGCCTCCGTGAGTGCCCGGAGTGCGGCGCCCCCGGGAGCGTGACCTTCCCGCTCCCGGGAGACCAGCGTGACATTCACCGTGACCCCGCACGGGCTGCCCGGGGCGTAGGGCGCATCGCGCGCGGTGCCGTCCGCGTCTTGCCGAAGAGCGATGCTGAGACACTCGGCCCGCAGCCCTGGTCTCCAGGCCGCCTCACCTCCCGGGCACGCTCACCGTGGCGCGCCCCTCCTTGCCGGTGACCGTGCCGGTGGCAGCCTCTTCAACCGGCTGCTGCAGCTGCGGCGGCTGCTGTGCCGGCGTCCATGCCGAGCTGCAGGGCGACGCCGGCGCCGGCGACGGTGAGTGCCGCGATGCTGCTGGCGCTGGGCTGGGCCGCGGCGTTGTTGAAGGCCTGCCCGGCGTTGCCGATCGCGTTCTGGGTGTCGGTGATCCGCTGCTGGACGAAGTTCTGGATGCCGGTCTGGATCCCGGTCAGTGGATTGTCCTGGGAGGCGGTGGCGGGGGCGGGCTGACTCGCCGGGGCCGGCTGATTGTCCGTGACCGGCACCGCCACTGGCACCGGAGCCGCGACCGGCGTGGCGGGCTGACTCACGGTGGCGGGCTGGTCGGAGGTCGCGGTCGTGGTGGCGGGCTGGTCGGAGGTCGCGGTCGTGGTGGTGGGCTGGTCGGAGGTGTAGGCGCTGGTGTGGGGGAGCTGCGCGGGCGGCGGTGCGGGGGTGGGCGGGGTGTTCAGGGCTGTGCCGAGGCTGGAGTTGTCGGGCAGGACGGTGTGGCTGGGTGTCTGGACCTGTGGGGCGGGTGAGGGTGGTGTGCGCAGCGCTGTGCCCACGCCGGAGTTGTCGGGGACCCCTGCGGGCCGGCCATGTCTGCGGGGGCGGAGGGCGGTGCGGTTGAGGTGACCAGGGAACGGGTGTCTGCGTCCGGTGCCGCGTAGCGGGACCTCTTGAGTTCGCGGAGAGCTGCGATGACGGCGCTCCTGCCGCGGGAGAGGTTCTTTGCGGTCATGAACGCCTCTACCGCTGCGACGTTTTCCGGTTTCACCCCGCCCAGGTACTGCCATATGTCGACGGGGATGTCGCTGTTGCCGTCCCGACTCGGATAGGTCAGGCCCACGGCCGGGATCGCGTGTTTGTGCACGAGCAGCAGCTGGCATTCCTTCCACGCTCCTGGCTCGTAGCCGGAGCAGATGCCGTTGCTGCTGCCGATGACCATGTCGCCCTGGTTCATGACCGGGTCGTTGGCCAGCCCCTATTCGGCGTGCACCAGTACGCCGTTCACCTTGTAGCCGCTCAGGTCCCTCACGTCCTTGCCCAGTGCGGGCAGGCCGGCTGTCTGCAGAATCGTGTCGATGGCAGCTTTGTCAGTCCGCAGGACCTCAAGGGCGCCTTGGGCCGCTGCGCCCGCGACGGTGATCCGGATCTTCAGTTCCGGTTGGTCGTTGTGGCCAACCGACACGGCGAACCCGATCCCCACGGTGCTCCTGCTGGCCACGCTCACGGGCTTGTCCTGCCCGGGAAGCGTGATCAGCGTCTTTTTGAGGTCGGGCCTGAGCTGGTCGAGGATCTTGCGGATGAGGTCCACGGCCGTGGCGATCGCGTGGTCTCTCGGCGACGCGGTGCCCGGCCCGGATGCCGGCCCGTCGGGCGGCTGCGGCGTTCGGGGCCCCACGTCGGCCAGGGACATGGCCGTCTTTTCGGGCTGTCCGGCGGCGTGTGCGGAGCCGGCCGAGGACAGTGCCAGCAGGGCGGCACCGAACAGGACGGCCAGGACGGCCACAGCCAAGGGGAGCGCGGACGGCAGGCGGCGACGGGTGCCGTCCGCGGCTGAGCCGGCGGTCATCAGATGGTCTCCTTGTGTCGCAGGGACGGGGCGGCGAGGGACCGCCGGGGCGTCAGTACCAGTGGTGGGTCTGCCAGAAGGCCCAGGCGGCGCAGGCGGCGCAGGCGGCGCAGGCGCTGCCGTTACGGCTGCCGCCGTGGCGGAGGCGGCGGCGGAGGACGGGCTCGCGCCTCTGCGGTGCGCGCTCGCGCCGGTGTACCGGGCGGCGCGGGGCCGGGTGACGGGCGGGGCCCTAGGGTCGGGGCGGCGGCGGGCGGCCGTGGTGTGCCCGGCGGGCAGCTGCAGAGTGCGGCCGGCGTAGATGAGGGTGGAGCGGCCCAGCCGGTTGAGGTGCTGCAGCGCGGCGACCGTGGTGGCGTGGCCGCGGGCGATGGCCCACAGGGTGTCGCCCGGACGCAGCCGCAGGAAGGACCGCGACGCGGCTGCGGCCGCCCGGTGGCGGGCCGGACGGGCCCGGCGTGCCGGACGGGCCGGGTGCGGGACGGCGCGGACGGGGTGCGCGGCCGCCGGGGCGGAGGCCGGGGCAGCGGCGGCGGGACGTGCCGTGGCCCGGGCGGTGACGGGCCGGAGCGCTGTGACGGCCAGGACAGCCAGGACGGCCATGCAGCACAGCAGCACCAGCGCGGCCGGCACCCGCCCCAGCGGACCGCTGTGCAGGCCGTGGCGGCGCGTGCCCGGCCGATGGCGGCGGTACTCCACGTCGAACCCCTCCCTGTCTGCCAGGCGCCGGTGCGCGGTGGCATCTCAGTGATAGGGGCGGGATTTTTGACCAGCGAGAACCTTCCAGCAGGTGCGGACAACCGAACGACAACGCGCACGTATGCGCGCACGGCCCCGTAGCAGACGGGCGGGCAGGAATGCCGGGCCGTCTGTCCGCGTTACAGACAGCAGTGGTCGTGGAGGGGACAGTGTCCCCGGGCCTCACCCATTGCCCATGAGGACGATCGTCCGGCGATGCCTCATGGAGCCTTTCGCCGCGCAGGCGACCGCCCTTCATGACCACGTACACGCCGGTGGCCCGTCCCGGATCCCGCGGGGCGGGCCACCGTCACGTCCGGCCGGTACCGGCCACCAGCGCATGTTGATGGCGTCGAGGCCGGCGCGGCGCTGGGGACCGGGCTTCACGGCCCTGCGACGGGCGTTGCCGAGCCAGGCCCCCAGCTTGTGCTCGGCACCGTCGACGGTCTCCACCGCCTTGCGGGGCACGGCCAGACGCCCTTCGCGGGCGTGGAACTGACGGGCGGCCGCACGGTCGGCGTTCCATCGGGCGTCCTGCGACAGGGGCGCACCCGTGACCAGTTCGTGCTGACCGGGGAGGTCCCCCACCCGGTCGACACGCCGTCGGGGCACCCCCTTTTTTTCCGGACCCGCTGCCGCTCCGCGCAGGAGATCTCCTCGACGCAACGGCCCAGGCTCACCGCGACGGACCCCCACGAGGCTCACGGCCTGTCATCTCCCCCTCAGACGCTGGGCGTTCAACCGAAAGGTTGAATCCACGGGCATCCCCTGGACGACGCGGAACGGCGCGGCCGGTCGGCAGACTGGCCGCGCCGCCGCGGGAGGGAGGCGGGGGGGGGGGCCGGGGGGCCCCCCCCCCCCCCCGGGCGCCCCGCGGGGGGGGGGGCGCGCCCCCCCCGCCCCCCCCCCGCGCGGCCCCCGGGGGGCCCGCTCCCGGCTACCGGGGGGGACACCATGGGGATCCGGGGGGAGACCACACATGACGGTGCTCGGAGACGGGGCCGCCGCACTGTACGACACGGGCCCGGTGCCCGGACCCGGCGGCTGGCCGGTGACCTACGAGCAGGTGGTGACGGGCAACCTGCCGGCCGCCGACCCGCCGTCGCCGGTGCCGAGGCTGAGTGCGGGGCTGCGGCTGCACGGTGAGTACCAGGGGTCGGGTTTCACCGAGCCCAAGTACATCGCCCGTCGGGGGGACGGGCAGGTCGTGCAGCTGTCCAGGCTGCTGTACCTGGTGGCGTCGTCGGTCGACGGCGTCCGCGATGCCGAGGCCATCGCCCACCGGGTCAGCGCCCGCTTCGGACGCGAGGTCAGCGGGGAGAACATCCGCTACCTCGTGGAGAAGAAGCTGGAACCGCTGGGTGTGACGGTCCCGGAGGGCCAGGAGGACGACGAGGTCGACGCCCCGCGTTCCGACCTGCTGCTCGCTCTCAAGGGCCACCGGGTGATCTTCAACGAACGGCGTACGGCGAAGATCGCACGTTCGCTGGCGTGGCTGCACCGGCCGGCCGTGGTCGCGCTGGTGCTGGGCTCGGCCGTCGCCATGGACGTCTGGCTGTTCGGGTTCTTCGGGGCGATCGAGCCCGTCCTGGAGGTGCTCGACCAGCCGGTCCTGATCCTCGTCGTCTTCGTGCTCACCGTGGCCTCCCTCGTCTTCCACGAGTTCGGGCACGCCTCCGCGTGCAGATACGGAGGAGCCCGCCCCGGCTGCATCGGGTGCGGGCTCTTCCTCATCTGGCCCTCGATGTACACCGACGTCACCGACGTGTACCGGATCGGGCGGGCCGGCCGGCTCCGCACCGACCTGGGCGGCGTCTACTTCAACGTCGTCTTCATGCTGGCCATGACCGGCGCCTACTTCGCCACCGGCGCCCAGTTCTTCCTGGCCACGGTGTACCTCGGGCACTTCGAGATCATGGAACAGCTGATGCCGGCCGTACGGCTGGACGGCTACTACATCCTCGGCGACCTGGCCGGGGTCCCGGACCTGTACGGCAAGATCAGACCGATCCTGCTCGGCCTGGTGCCGGGGCCGAGGGGGGACAGGGCCCGCCAGGAGGTCGCCGGGCTGAAGAAGTCGGCCCGCGCCATCGTCGCCTCCTGGGTGCTGACGATGGTCCCGCTGATCATCGGCGAACTCGGCTACGCACTGTGGAACCTGCCGCGCATCCTCACCACGATGACCCGCTCGCTGACCGAGCAGCTCCTCGGCACCGGCGGCGCGTTCGTGCACGGCCAGGTGGTCGAGGGGCTGGTCGGGACGATCGGCTGCGTGATGCTGCTGTGCCCGATGGCCGGTGTCGTCTACCTGTCCGTGAAGATGGGCGGCCGGATCTTCCGGGCCGCGCAGCGCTCCACGGCGGGCCGGCCGAAGCTCCGGCTGGCGATCTGCGCCCTCGCCCTCGCCGGGCTCACCGGGCTCAGCTACGCCTGGATGTCCGGGGTGACCCCGAAGCCGCTGCCCAAGCAGCCGCCGATCGCCCCGATCCTGCAGCCGGGGGTGCCCACCGAGGAGCCGCCGCCGGCCCGGCAGGCCTCGACCCCGGACCGGCCGGAGGACCCCGGTGCCCCCTCGGACACGGCACCCGGCGGGCCGTCCGGCTCGGCCGGGACCAGCACCGCGCCCTCGGCCGGGAAACCGTCGCACGGGGCGTCCGCCTCCGCCTCGCCCTCCGCGTCGGTGGCGGGCAGCCCCGGGCAGGGCGGCCCCACCGCGTCGCAGGCGCCGGCCAGCGGGGGGCCGGTCACCGTGCCGGTGTCCTCGCCGCCACAGAGCGTGCCGGCGTCCCCGACGCCCATCCCGTCGGAGAGCGTCCCGGTGTCCCCGACCCCCAGCCCGTCCCCGCCGCCGGCCAGCGACTCGGCGAGCCCGGCCCCGGCCACGTCCTGACGGGCGGCCCCGCCGCGTCCTCACGTCCTGACGGGCGGCGGCACCGAACCACCTTCCGCAGCAGTACAGGAGCACAGGAGCACTCCATGAGCAGTCACCGAAAACCACGCACCACCTCAGGTCCGCTCACCCGGCGGGCCGTCCGGATCGGCCTGTTCGCCGCCGGTGTCGCCGGAGCGGCCACCGCCGTACCCGCGCAGGCGGCCACCTTCGCCCCGCAGGCCGCGGTCGTCTCCGACCACGTCTTCAGCCACGCCGACCGCGGGCACCACACCCAGGCCAGGGACTCCTTCACGGTCCGCCAGTTCGGCACGGTCAACGCCGCCGGCGTACGCAACCAGGCCAACGCCGTCTCGGCCGGCTGCTCGGCGGACGACCACTGCCGCTCGGTGGCCCTCTCCTTCCAGATCGTCACGATCGCCGGCGAGCACACCCACCTGAACGCGGTGAACCTCAGCGACGCCGCCAACAAGAAGTGCACGGGCTGTCAGACCCTCGCCGGGGCCTACCAGTTCGTGGTCTCCACGCCGACCGCGCTGCGCTTCGACCAGGCCACCCAGGACAAGCTCGCGGACATCCACCGCCGGCTCGACGAGCTGACCCGCTCCACCCTGCCGGCCGACCAGCTGCGCTCGCAGGTCGACGGGCTCGCCGCCGAGGTCACCGGCGTCCTGCACGACGCGGTCGCGAACGCCCCGAAGGGCGACCCGCAGAAGGACGTCACCCTCCACCGTCACCTGGACGGCTGGCCGGGCCACTGACCCGTCCGCGCACCACCGGCCGCCGGGCCCGCGACCGCCTCCCGCGGGCCCGGCGGCCTGCCACGTGCTCCCTCCATTGACACGGGTGACGACCGGACGCAGACTCGGAGGAAGAAGGTGAAGAAAATTTCACCAGACGAACGCGACTGTACAGGCGAACGCCCTGGCGAACGTCCTACTCTCAAAACCCCGGGCGACGACGCCCGGCCACGGAAGGGAACGACCGATGCGCACCACCGTCGGCATCATCGGAGCCGGACCCGCCGGGCTCCTCCTCGCGCGGCTGCTGCACAACGCGGGCATCGACTCGGTCGTCCTGGAGAGCCGCGACCGCGCCTACGTCGAGCACCGCCAGCGCGCCGGGATCCTGGAGCAGGGCACGGTGGACGTGCTGCGCGCGGCCGGCGCCGGGGAGCGCATGGACCGCGAGGGCCTGCGCCACGACGGCATCGAGCTGCGCTTCGCCAGGCGGCGCCACCGCGTCGACTTCCCCGGCCTCACCGGCGGCCGGTCCGTGACGGTCTACGCCCAGACCGAGGTCTGCAAGGACCTCATCGCCCTCCAGCTCAAGGAGGGCGGCCCGCTGCTCTTCGAGGCGGAGGCGCTGGCGGTGGAGGGCGCCGAGAGCGAACGGCCGCGGATCCGGTTCCGGCACGAGGGCCGTGAGGATGTCCTGGAGTGCGACTACGTGGCGGGCTGCGACGGCTTCTGGGGGGTCGCCCGCCAGGCCTTCCCGGCCGCGCTCTCCCAGGTCTTCGAGCGCACCTACCCCTACTCCTGGCTGGGCATCCTCGCCGATGTCGCCCCCTCCCACGACGAGCTGGTCTACGCCCGCCACGACCGGGGCTTCGCCCTGCTCTCCATGCGCTCCCCGTCCGTCTCCCGCCTCTACCTCCAGGTCCCGGCCGGCACGGACGCCGAGGAGTGGACCGACGAGGCGATCTGGGACGAGCTGGAGCGGCGCTTCGAGACCGACGACGACTGGCGCCTGGAGCGCGGCCCGATCACCCAGAAGTCGGTCACACCCATGCGGTCCTACGTCCACGAGCCCATGCGGCACGGCCGGGTCCTGCTCGCCGGGGACGCCGCCCACATCGTGCCGCCGACCGGCGCCAAGGGGCTGAACCTGGCGGTCGGCGACGTGGTGACCCTGGCCCGCGCCCTGGTCCACGAGCGGGAGACCGGCTCGCCCGAGCTGCTGGAGACCTACTCGGCCACCTGTCTGCGCCGCGTCTGGCAGGCCGAGCGGTTCTCCTACGACATGACCAGCATGCTCCACCCCGGTCCCGCCGACACCGCCTTCGACGCCCGGCTCCAGCTGGCCCGGCTCGGCCGGATCGCCTCCTCCCGGGCCGCCGAGACCGACCTGGCGGAGGCCTACACCGGCTTTCCGCTGGACGCCTGAGCGATCTCCGGCCGGTTCCGGTCGTGTTCCGGCTTCGTCATGGAATGAAGCCCTCCGTAGCCGGGAATCAGGGCTCCACGTAGCGTGTTGCGCAGCACGGCGCGGGAAAGATCCTCCGCAGGTAGGAGGGTCATTCCTTTGCCAATCCATTACTCTTGACGCCAAGGCCACGCAGGGTGGCCATGGAGGAGTGAAATGAGGAGCAGCAACCCGGTCTTCTCGCGACGGGGGTTCAGCCGCGACAACGGCTACGCGGGCTTCAACACCGCGCCGCAGGCCGGGTACGCCCAGGGCAACCCGTACGCGCAGAATCCCTACGCGAACAACCCCTACGCCCAGCAGGACCTCCAGCAGGGCGCCCCGCCGCAGGCCCCGGCCACCACCGGCCGGATGACCATGGACGACGTCGTCACGCGCTCCGCGCTGACGCTCGGCACGGTCGCCGTCGGCGCGGTCCTCGCCTGGGCCCTGCTCCCGGTCTCCAGCACCAGCTTCGGTCTGGCGTTCGGCTCCGCGATCGTGGCGATGGTCCTCGCCCTGATCCAGAGCTTCAAGCGCACCCCGGTGCCCGCGCTGATCCTGGGCTACGCCGCCTTCGAGGGCGTCTTCCTCGGCGTCATCAGCGAGATGTACAACAGCCAGTGGAGCGGCGCGCCGTTCCAGGCGGTGCTCGGCACCATGGCGGTCTCGGCCGCGACACTGCTGGTCTACCGGGCCGGCTGGATCCGCGTCACCGCCCGCTACGCCCGCGTCGGCATGGCCATCGCCATCGCCTTCGTGCTGGTCATGGCGGTCAACCTGCTGCTGGTCGCGTTCGGCGTCGCCGAGAACGGCGGACTGCGCAGCTTCGGCCCGCTCGGCGCGCTCGTCGGCATCATCGCGATCCTGCTCGGCGCGTTCTTCCTGACCCTCGACTTCAAGCAGATCGAGGACGGCATCGCCTACGGCGCCCCGAAGAACGAGGCGTGGCTGGCCGCGTTCGGCCTCACCATGACGCTGGTGTGGATCTACGTCGAGATGCTGCGTCTGGTGGCGATCTTCAGCAGCAACGACTAGCGCGACGGCACGCTCCCCAGGTGAGCTGAAGTGAGCTGAGAAGGGCCCCGGGGCATCAACGCCCCGGGGCCCTTCGCCGTCTGTGTGCGTGCGCGCCTAGAGAAGTTTGCGCGCGGCCCTCCTCAGGTCGTACTCGTGGATCAACGCCTTCGCGTGGCCGTACGCGAGGTTGTGCTCGTGGCGGAGCCAGCTGACCTTTTCCTCGAAGCGGAAGAGGGCCGGGCCTTCGTCGACGGTGCGCAGCCAGTCGGACACTTCACGACCGGTGCAGTGGGGGATGCGGGCGAGCATGTTGCGATGGGTCTCCTCGGAGAAGACTTGGGACATCGGCGCCTCCGGTGCGCAAAGGGGGTTGTAGCCGGTCCTTCACGTCACCGTGCCTGAGTGTTGGCGTGTTGGCAACAGTCGTGACAGGACAGCCGGGTTCTGCCGGGAGAGCCGACGGGAGGCGTTACGCTCGCGGCGTGGTTGATACGACGCCTCTTACCCGTGCAGTGGAGCATTTCGCCGACAAGCTGAGGGCGGCACCGCAGAGCCGGCTGCAGCGGGGGGCCGCCGCGGAGGCGCTGGGCCTGGCGCGGGAGTTGGCCCGGTGGGCGCAGGCGGTGGAGGAGCCGGGCGCCGCGAGCCGGGAGATGCCGGACGCGGGGATGTTCGCGGTGGCCGACCAGATCACGGTGGCCGGGAACGATCTGGCGGTGGTGCTCAAGAGCGAGGCCGAGGTGGGGGACGCGGTGCGGCTGGTGGAGGAGGCCCAGAAGAGGGCGGGGGTGTGAGGACCGGTGCGTTGTCGGGTGCGGGGGCGTGGGGGCCGTTCGCGCAGTTCCCCGCGCCCCTGACGGGGCGCACCGCAGCGCCCCTTCT
>NZ_JBFAXI010000145.1:0-13618 GCF_040680735.1 Streptomyces sp. NPDC051987
ACGACCCGGCCGCCGGCCGGGTCGTCACCCACGGGCCGCTGTGCATCGACCCCGGCGCCCGCACGGCCACCCTCGACGGACGGCCGTTGGACCTGACGCGCAAGGAGTTCGACCTCCTGCACCTGCTGGCCTCGCAGCCCAGTACGGTGATCCCGCGCCGTCAGATCATGGCCCAGGTGTGGGACGATGCGTGGTCGCCGCGGGGCCGCACGGTCGACACCCACGTGGGCACCCTGCGCGCCAAGCTGGGCTCCAGTGCCTGGATCGTCACCGTCCGCGGGGTCGGTTTCCGGATCGGCAGCCCCTAGCCTCCCGCCCGTTTCCCGAGGTCGCGCGGGTGTCGGCGGCCGTCCGTGAAACGCTTTCTGACAACTCCCGGCGCGGTACTGACCGTGGGCCGTCCGTGCGGCTTACGATACAGACCAGTCTGTTGAATTCGGCGGGAGAGCGTAAGGATCTGGCATGGCTCAGCAGGAACGCGGCAAGCGGTCACGGTGGTCGATCCTGGAGGCGGCGGCCCAGGTCTTCGACGAGCGCGGCTACGACGCCGCCAGCACCAACGAGATACTGGCGAGGACGGGACTCACCCGGGGCTCCCTCTACCACCACTTCCCCTCCAAGGAGGCCATCGCGCTGGCCCTGGTGCAGGCCCACGCCGAGGCCCTGCAGGTGCCCGACCGGCCGGTCAGGCTGCAGTCGGTGATCGACCTGACCCTGGAGTTCGCCCGGCGCCTCCAGCACGACGCGGTGCTGCGCGCGAGCGTGCGGCTGACCACGGAGCAGACGTCGTTCGACTGCCCGCCCCAGACCACCTACGAACAGTCCATGGACACCATCCTGGCGCTGCTCCAGGAGGCCGAGAAGCGGGACGAGATCCTGCCGGGGGTGGACGTGCGCGAGGCCACCGCGCTCATCGTCGGCTCCTTCACCGGCCTGCAGATCATGTCCCAGGCCTACACCGGCCGCGCCGACCTGCCCGAACGCACCAGCGTCTTCTGGAAGTTCATGCTGCCCGGCCTCGCCACACCGGGCCTGGTCGGGCGGCTGCGCATCACGCCGCCCGCGGAGTGACCGACCGCCTCAGAGCCTGCGCTCGCCGCCCCGGCCCGGCGGCCGGTCCCGGTCGAACAGCGGGCGCAGCAGCCGCCACAGGCGCTGGGTGATCTCGCCGTCCCACCAGCCCGGGTCGGTGTGTCCCAGGGTCTCGATGCCCGCGGCCATCACCACGGCCAGGTCCGCGAGGTCCTCGGCCGGCTCCTCCGACTCCTGCTGGGACTCCGTGACCCGCTCGTGGACCGCGGCCAGCAGGTCGTCCCGCAGCCGGGGCGGGCCGGCCGAACCGTCCGCGGCCAGCTGCATGCCTGCCCGGACGACCTTCTCGGTGCGCATCGCCTCGCCGAGCGCGAACAGGAAGCGTTCGGGTGCGTCCGCCACCGGGCCTTTGAAGGCCTCCTCGGTCAGCGCCTCCACCCGCGCTCGCGCCTCCTCGTACACGGCGGCGGTCAGTGCGGTCGTGGAGGAGAAGTGGTGGTACAGCGCACCCCGGCTCACCCCGGCCCGGCGGCAGATGTTGACCAGCCCCGCGTCGGACAGCCGGCCGTCGGCGATGAGCTCGGCGGTGGCATGGACGAGAGCCTGACGCGTGTGCTCGGATCGCGCCTGCATCGGGTCGTACCCGCCTTCCCTGCCGACAGTGTGCCCGGCGCATGCGCGGTCCGCGGGCACCGGAGCCAATGGTGGTAAGAATCATACAACCATGCCTGTTTCAGGGGAGGGGTCCGGGAGAGATGCACCTCCTCATGATCTGCACAGGATCCGAACGTCCCTGGCGGAAGGGGTGCTTGTCCGGAAACGTGCGCGACAGGAGGAGGCCAGGGATGATCCTCAATCAGACAGGTCTGTTTGTAAAAGTGATCAAATCTGGCCACTTGACATGGGTTTGACACTCCGCTGACAGAACTGCGGAGGATTGTGGGAACCCTGAACCGCCGTGCGTTGAAGCGGCCGCCGGCCCCCGTGAGACTGGAGGCAGTTCCACACGGACCGAGGATTCGGGGGATCCGAATGGAAGAGCCGGAGCGACTCACGGACGACCACGCCAGCCGCGACTGCCGCAACCGCTGCGGCCGGATCTGCGCCCGCTGCCTGGACCGGATCGACGGCGGACTGCGCACCCTGCTCGACCTGTACCGGGAGAGCGACCAGGCGCTGGTGCCCGGGGCGCCGGTGCTGCGTGAGCGGGTCAGCGGCAGCCGCGCCACCGTCGGCATCGTGCTCGACGAACAGGCGCTGGCCCTGCGCACCCGGGCGGCGGAGGTCCTGGCGCTGTGGGCACGGCTCGTCGTGGACGAGCGTACCGGCGCCCGGCCGGCCGGACGCGGGCTGGCCGTGCTGGTCGGGTTCCTGCGCGGGCAGCTGCCCTGGTTCGCCGGGCACCCGGCGGGCGTGGACCTCGACGAGGAACTCGCCGAACTCCTCGCCGACTTCCGCCACCTGCTCGG
This sequence comes from Streptomyces sp. NPDC051987, assembly GCF_040680735.1. Classification (NCBI taxonomy): domain Bacteria; kingdom Bacillati; phylum Actinomycetota; class Actinomycetes; order Kitasatosporales; family Streptomycetaceae; genus Streptomyces; species Streptomyces sp. NPDC051987. Next base: position 2,502 of record NZ_JBFAXI010000145.1, read on the forward strand.
CCCGGCGCCGGTGCGCCGGTTCGCCCTCGGCCCGTGCACCCGGCCGGAGTGCGCGGGGACGCTCTACGGCGTCCTGTCGGCGGAGGGCGGCGACCGGGTGCCGGACCAGGTCGCCTGCGACACCGGCCACGCGCTGCCGCCGCGCCAGTGGCTGCTGGTCGCGGGCCGCGTCAGGGAGGCGGCGACGACATGACGGAACCGAAGCCGCGCACGGTGACGACCGAACTGGCGGCCCTCGCCATGGGGGTCAGTCAGGCGACCATCCGCAAATGGGCCAGCCGCGGAAAACTCACCCGGCACGGCGGCCCCCGGCGAGCCGAATACGACCTCGACGAACTCTTCGCACTCGCCCGCAGGAACGAGACCGAATAACGGGAAGCGCGAAGTGCCATCCCCTGTCCGGAGGGAATTCGAGTAACCCCTCGGCCGTCCCCCTCCGTACGCCCCGACCGCCACCCCCGAGGAAAACCGGATCCGTGCGGGGATCCGGTGCGAAGCAGCCCCCGCGGCCCATCCCCCCCGGCCGCGGGGGCTGCTTCGGTTTACCCGCCTAATCATCAACTCGCTTCATTTAAGGGTAAGTTGACGCACCCGAACAGAGGTGTCACACTCTTTTCGGCGCCCCCATGCCCGGACGGCGGTGGCGCCTTGGCCGGGCCGCTGCTTTCGCGCCCGTGGCCCTTCTCGAAATCCGAATCCGTGTCCCCGCCGGGGGCGCGGATTTCTTGTTTTCCCTCCGCCCCGACTTGAGGAAGTGTGGTCGATGCCTGTTTCCACCTGGACACCCGTCGGTCAATGGACGGGTACGGTCACGCACGACGGCGAAGTGGACGAGTACACCGTCGCCTTCGCCCCGGACGGCTCGCTCTCGGTCACCACGCGCAAGAGCACCGGCACCGGCGCCTGGACCGTCACCGGCGACGACTCGCTGGAGTTCTCGCTGCGCGAGGACTTCAACCTCGACGTCACCCAGATCAGCCCCAACGGCCACCGGGCCGCGTACATCCAGATCGACATCACCGCACGCCACGACGGCGACGCGCTCACCGGCGAGGGCAAGGCCGTCGTGCACGGCCCCGACGACGTCGTGATCTACGCGACGGACGCCCGGACCGAAGCGCGCCGGGTGTCATGACGGCCGAGGTCGCCCGGCTCACCGACGTGCTGAGCCTGCGGGACCTGGCCGGGCGCTATCTGGCCGGCCTCGACGAGGGCGGCTTCGACGAGACCTGGGCGAGGTCCCTGTTCACCGAGGACGTCGAGATGACGTTCCCGGTCGGCAGCCACCAGGGCCTCGCCGGGGTGGCCGGCTTCACCACCGAGATCATGGCGCGCTGGGGCCGCACCCACCACCACGGCTCGGAGACCCAGGTCGACGTCGACGGCGACCGGGCCGAGCTGAGCTGGAGCCTGATCGCCTCCCACGTGCACCACGGCTCGCCGCTGCCGCCGGACCCCACCCAGTACTTCCAGCTCGGCGGCCGGTTCACCGGCACGGCCCGGCGCACCCCCGACGGCTGGCGCTTCGACCGGCTGCGGCTGCGGATCGTGTGGACCACCGGTGCCGTGCCCAGGGGAGTGACCCAGGTCGACCGACAGACCCTCGACACCCGGGGAAACCCGCCCACTTCAGCAGAGGAGAACCCACCCATGCCGATCACGCTCACCGCCGACCAGCAGAAGGAACTGATCGAGAAGGTCTTCCACGAGGGCCTGGACCTCGGCGACCTGTCGGCCGCCGACCGCTACCTCACCGCCGACTTCCGCAACCACGGCAGCCACGACGACTCCATGCGCGGCCCGGAGGCGTTCAAGCACACCATCCGGATCCAGCAGTCCGCGTTCAGCGACATCAAGTACGAGATCCTCGACTTCATCTCGATGGGCGACAAGGCCGCCATCCGCTGGGTCATGCACGGTCGGCACACCGGCCCGTTCATCGGCATCCAGCCGACCGGGCTGCAGGTGCAGCACCAGGCGATCATCTGGTTCCGCTTCGAGGGCGACCGGATCGCCGAGCGCTGGGGCATCGTCGACAACTTCGCCCTGGAGCGCTTCCTCAAGTCCGGCGGCAAGCCGGCCGGCCCGCTGACCCCGGCCGGCGGTCCGGGTGCGGGCAAGCCCGCGGCCTGATCCGCCACCCCGGCCGCGCCCGGCCCCCGCTGACGGCGGCGGGGGCCGGGCGCCGTACCCCGGCCGTCCTCCTACGGAACCGAAGGACCCGACCGAGCAAGGGACTCGAGACATGCCGATCGACAGGAAAGTCGCCCGCTTCAACCGGCGGTTCGCCAACCATCTCGTCGGGCCGCTGTTCAGCCGGCTGCCCGGTTTCGGGAAGGTCCACCACCGCGGCCGCAAGTCGGGGCGCGAGTTCACCACGCCCGTCAAGCTGTTCCGGCGCGGCGCGGACATCGTCATCACGCTGCCGTACGGACCCGGCTCCGACTGGGTCAAGAACGTGCTGGCGGCGGGCGGTTGCGAGATCACCACGCGCGGCCGCCGGATCCAGGTCACCGCGCCGGTGGTCTTCACCGACGACGGCACGACGAAGATGCCCGCCCTGACCCGGCGGATCCTCTCCCGGGTCGAGGCCACCGAGTTCCTCGCGCTGACGCCGGTGCAGGAACCGGCGCGGCTGCGGGCGGCCCGGCCGTGACCGCCGCCGGCCTGGTCACCCGGCCGGTGCGGGTGGCGCTGCTGGTCGGCTCCGCCCGCGACGGGCGGCTCGCCCCGGACGTCGCGGGCTGGTTCGCGCGGGTGGCCGCCCGCCGCGACGACCTGGTCCTGGACGTCGTCGACGTGGCCGAGCACCCGCTCCCGGCGAGCCTCGACGCGACCGACCCGCTGGTCGCGGCACTGCGGCCCCGGCTGGCCGGGGCGGACGCGTACGTGGTCGTCGTACCGGAGTACAACCGCAGCGTGCCCGGCCCGCTGAAGACCCTCATCGACAGCTTCCAGACCGAGTGGGAGGCCAAACCGGTCGGCTTCGTCGGCTACGGCCTCGGCATGGCCGGCGGGGTGCGCGCGATCGAGCACCTGCGGCAGATCTTCGCCGAGTTCCACTGCGTGGGAATGAAGGACGTCGTGACCTTTCCGCGGGTGCTGGAGCACTACGACGCGGAGGGCCGCTTCGCGGCCGACGCCGACGGGGCCGAGTCCGCGGCCAAGCTGATGCTGGACCAGCTCACGTGGTGGGCGACCGCGCTGCGCGAGGCCAAGGCCACGCGCCCCTACGGCACTTGAGCATTCCGGCGCCGACAACGCGCCCCGCAGGGGCGCGGGGAACTGCGCGACCAGCCACATCGGACCTTCGGCCGGTCCATCACGGATCGCGGCACTTTCTGCGCGTCCGCCGTGCAGGGCACGGCCGCCGGGCGGCTGCGGCGCCGTCGTGGCTGACCGCGCGGTTCCCCGCGCCCCTGACGGGGCGCGTCACCTGATCCCCCTGCATGAGGAGAACGCGATGGCTGCCGCCGCCCCAGATCCGCTCACCCCGCTACTCGTCGCCGTGCCCGGTGTGATCCTTGCCTGCCGGGCCGGTGCGCAGCTTCTCAAGCGGTTCGGGCAACCCCCTGTCGTCGGCGAGATACTCGTCGGCATCCTGTTCGGCCCGTCCCTGCTGGGCTGGCTCTGGCCCGGCGCCCAGGCGTGGCTGTTCCCGCAGTCGGCGCTGCCGTACGTCGGCGTGCTCGGGAACATCGGCCTGCTCGTCTTCATGTTCCTCGTCGGACTCGAACTCGACCTCACCTCCCTGCGCGGCAACAGCAGAACTGCCGTCGCCGTCTCCCAGGCCGGCATCGCGCTGCCCCTGCTGCTGGGCACGCTGCTGGCCCTCGGCATGTACGGCGACTTCGCGCCGCCCGGCACCGGAAAGCCGCCGTTCGTGCTGTTCATCGCGGTGTCGATGAGCATCACCGCGTTCCCGGTGCTGGCCCGCATCCTGACCGACCGCGGCCTGTACCGGACCCGGGTCGGCGCGCTCGCCATGGCCAGCGCGGCCGTGGACGACGTCAGCGCCTGGTGCCTGCTGGCGGCCGTGGTGGCGGTGACGAAGAGCAGCTCGCCCCTGGAGGCCCTGACGACCGCCGGGTACGCGCTCGTCTTCACCGCCGTGATGTTCCTCGTCGTACGCCCGCTGCTGGCCAGGTGGGCGGAGCGGGCGGGACGCCGGTACGCCGACGGAGTCGTGCTGGTCGTGCTGTTCAGCGGGTTGAGCCTGGCCGCGTACGCCACCGACCGGATCGGCGTGCACGCGTTGTTCGGCGCGTTCCTGTTCGGCGTGGTCACCCCGCGGGGCAGCCGGCGGATCGAGGCCACCGCGGCCCGGATGCGGGCCTTCACGGTGCCGGTGCTGCTGCCGCTGTTCTTCGTCAGCACCGGGCTGAAGACCGACGTGCGGCTGCTGGGCGGCAGCGGCACCCAGTGGCTGTGGGCGGCGGCCGTGCTCGCGGTCGCCGTGGCCGGCAAGTGGGGCGGCGGCACGCTCGCGGCCCGGCTCTCCGGCCGGGACTGGCGGGACGCCATGTCGCTGGGCGCGCTGATGAACTGCCGGGGCCTGACCGAGCTGATCGTGCTCAACATCGGCCTCGGGCTCGGGGTCATCGGGCCCGAGCTGTTCACCGTCCTCGTGCTGATGGCGCTGCTCACCACGGCCATGACCACCCCCGCGCTGACCCGGATCCGCAAGGGGATCGACGAGGACCTCGGCCGGGAACCGGCCGGAATCAGCCAGGAAGAGCCCGTCCTCGAGACCGCGAGAGGCCACTGACCTGCGCCTTCGGGCGCGGCAGCGGCGTCGGCCCCCGACCGGCGAATAGTTTCAGCCCTGATGGTTGGAACATTGCTAGTTGGAAGCTTGATAGATAAGCGGGTTGACGATACTCTCGCAGTACGACGACGAAGCAGTGAGGGAGAGAACGATGAGCCAGGACTTCAAGAACCTCGACATGACGATGATGTTCGCGATCCACGACGCGCTCCGCCGCGAGCTGGAGCGCATCGCCCGGATCACCGCGCGGGTCGACGAGGACCCCCGGCACGTCCTGAGCACCGCGGTCGGCTGGGAGCTGTTCAAGAAGTTCCTGACCATCCACCACGTCTCCGAGGACGTGAAGATCTGGCCGGTCATGGAGGCGGCGCTGGCCGGCCAGGACGCCGAGCTGGCCCTGCTCGCCGACATGGAGGCCGAGCACGGCGTCATCGACCCGCTGCTCGCCGACATCGACGCCGCCCTCGCCGACCGGGAGTCCGGCCTGGAGCGCCTGACCGGCCTGACCGACACCCTCTACACCAAGCTCGGCGCCCACCTCGACCACGAGGAGCGGGACGCCCTGCAGCTGATGGACATCACCCTCACCCAGCAGCAGTGGCAGGACTTCTCCGCCGAACAGCGCACCCGCGTCGGTGACGACTCCGCCCGCTACCTGCCCTGGATGCTCGACGACATCGACGCCGCGAAGGTCGCGAACATCCTCGGCAAGATGCCCGAACCGCTGCGCAACGCCTACGAGAACGACTGGCGCAAGGCCTACGAGGACCTCGCCATCTGGACCCCCAGGACCGCCACCACCAGCCGCTGACCCGGATCCCCGAGGGCTCCGCTCGACACCCCCCTTCCTGAGACAACCCAGACAGACACGGAGACATCCCATGTCGCTGCAAGACCGCACTCAGGCCGTCCCCAAGGCCGCGGCCCCGCCGCAGCAGGACGGCAAACTCGGACTGGCGTTGCTCGTGATCGCCGCGGCCCAGCTCATGCTCGTCCTCGACAACACGATCGTCGCCGTCGCCCTGCCCAGCATGCAGAGCGCCCTCGGGCTCAGCGAGTCCGGCCTCGGCTGGATCGTCACCGCCTACGCCCTGGCCTTCGGCGGTCTGCTGCTGGCCGGCGGCCGGGCCGGTGACCTCTTCGGCCGCCGCCGGGTCTTCCGCACCGGACTCGTCCTCTTCACCGCCGCCTCGCTGCTCGGCGGCCTCGCCCAGAGCGGCGAACTGCTCATCGCCGCCCGGGTGATCCAGGGCGCGGGCGCCGCCATCGCCGCCCCCACCGCGCTGTCCCTGCTGGCCACCACCTTCCCGGCAGGCCCGGCCCGCAACAAGGCGCTCGGCGTCTACGGCGCGATGGGCGGCCTCGGCTCGGTCGTCGGCCTGCTGCTCGGCGGCGCGCTCACCGAGTACCTGAGCTGGCGCTGGGTGATGTTCGTGAACATCCCGATCGCGCTGGCCGTCCTGTTCGGCACCGGCGTCCTCGTCGAGGGCGAGCGCGAGCGCGGCAAGGTCGACGTGCCCGGCGCGCTCACCGCCACCCTGGGCTTCGGCTCGCTCGTCTACGCCATCAACCGCGCCGGCGACAAGGGCTTCGGTGACGGCGTCACCCTGATCGGCCTGGGCGTCGCACTCGTCCTCATCCTCGCCTTCGTCCTCATCCAGCGCGCCGCCGCGGCGCCGATGATCCCGCGCGGGGTGCTCGCCGACCGCAGCCGCGTCGGCGCCAACCTGATCATGTTCCTGGTCGGCGCGGGCATGCTCGCCACCTTCTACTTCCTCACCCTCTACATGCAGGTGGTCAAGGGCTACGCCCCCATGGTCACCGGCGTCGCCTACCTGCCCTTCGCGCTCGGCATGGGCATCGCGGCCGGCGGCGTCGGCCCGCAGCTGCTCGCCAAGCTCCCCGAGCGCAACGTGATCGCCCTCGGTCTGCTGATCGGCACCGCCGGCATGGTCTGGTTCAGCTTCATCGAGCCCGGCCAGACCCCGTGGGCCGCGCTGCTGCCCGCCCAGCTGGTCGCCGGTCTCGGCCTCGGCATGGTCTTCGTGGCCGTGACCATCGTCAGTGTCCGCGGGGTCGCCCCGCAGGCCACCGGCGCGGCCTCCGGCCTGGTCAACACCGCCCAGCAGATCGGTGGCGCCATCGGCTTGGCCGCCCTGGCCGCGGCCGCCACCGCCATCACCAACCACGAGCTGCCGGGCAGCGTCCCGCACGCCCTCACCACCGGCTACTCGTACGGTTTCCTGCTCGGCGGCGGCCTCTACCTGCTGGCCCTGATCGTGGCCCTGGCCACCCTCCCGGGCACCCGCCCCCAGCACCAGGACGCCGAGCACCCGCCCGTCGCCCTGTGACCGACCCCGGCGGCCCCGCTCTGCCCACATCCGGGCGGGGCCGCCGGTTCCCGGTGCCGGTCCTGGTTCCTCGTGCCGGTGCCGGAGCCGGCCGGGTGGCCGCCGATATACTCGGGCAGGAGGTGCTGTCTTGCGGTACGAGAGCGACGACGATCGCAGCCCGGTGACCGGGACCGAGCGGACCGCGGAGGTCCCCGGAGTCCTCCCGGAGTCGCTCACCGGCTTCATCGGCTACCTCCTGCGCCGCGTCTACGCCCAGTTCTCCGCCACCGACGACGGCGACGGCGGCGACTCCCGCGACTTCCTGGTCCTCGACGCGCTCGCCGGCCGCGACTGGGAGTCCCAGCTCGACCTCGCCGAGCGGCTCGGCATCAACCGCACCATCATGGTCGGCGTCATCGACCGCCTGGAGGCCCGCGACCAGGTCCGGCGGACCCGTAACCCCGACAACCGGCGCCAGTACGTGCTCTCCCTGACCGACAAGGGCCGCGAGGCCGTCGAGGCCAGCCGGCGGGCGGTCGCCGAGCGGGACGCCCGGCTCACCGCCGTGCTGACCGAGGAGGAGACCGCCCGGCTCGACGAGCTGCTGGCCCGGCTGCTGCCCGAATCGGCGCAGCCCCTCGTGCAGGGCACCGAGTACCTGGTCGCCCAGGCCCACCACCGGCTGCGCAGGCACGGCGACGACAAGCTGGCCGGCACCGGCCTCAGGGTGCGGCACTACGGCCCGCTGTACGCCCTCGACGTGCTCGGGCCCATCGCCCAGCAGCGGCTCGCCGAACTGCTCGCCATCACCGGGCCCGCCGCCTCCCAGCTCGTCGACGAACTGGTGAAGCTGGGCCTGGTGCGCCGCGGCCGCGACCCGCACGACCGGCGCCGGTACGCCCTGGAGGTGACCGACCTCGGCCGTGAGCAGCTCGGTGTCGTGGCCCGCGCCGTAGCGGGGCTCGCCGTGGACGTCGCCGCCATGCTCGGACCCGGCGGCGAGGAGGAACTGCGCGGACTGCTGCTGAAACTCCTGGCCCCGACACATTCCGGTCCCGCGTTCACGGAGGACACCGGAAAAGCCAAGTCATCAATTCCCGCCAGGGGTTGACCCTCTGGCCAAAGGCTGTCACGCTTGATCCGGCGGATCCTCCGCGCCCTTTTCAAGGCTCTTCGCACCGCTCTTCCGAATTCCTCCGGAAGGGCCGCGAGGGGCCTTTTTTCATGCTGATTTCCGCATGCTGATTTCCCGTTGCGCACCGCCCCTCGACGAAGGAGACAGTCATGGTCGCCCAGAAGACCGACGGCGCGCCGGAACCGGCGCGCACACCCGAGGACATGACCTTCGACGTCATCATCCTCGGCTCGGGCCTCGCCGGCTCCGTCACCGGTGCCATCCTGGCCAAACACGGCGCCAAGGTGCTGCTGGTCGACGCGGCCGCGCACCCGCGCTTCGCCATCGGCGAGTCCATGACCCCACAGCTCGTGGAATGGATCCACATCCTCTCCGAACGCCATGACATTCCCGAGCTGAAAAGCCTGGCGAGTGTCGAGGCCTCCACCCGCGACATCGGCCCGACCTTCGGCACGAAGGCGCACTTCGGTTTCATGAAGCACGAGGTCGGAAAAGAGCCGAACCCGCGTGAGGCCACCCAGCTCGCACTGCCGAAGATATTCCACCAGAACAGCCACATGTTCCGGCAGGACAGCGACTCCTTCATGTTCCACGTGGCCGTCAAGTACGGCTGCACCCCCCGGCAGAACTGGCGGGCGAACGAGGTCGACTTCGACGACGACGGCGTGAGCGTCCTCGGCCGCAGCGCCGCCCCCGGCGCCGAACCGGAGCTGTACCGGGCCAAGTACCTGGTGGACGCCTCCGGCTTCCGCTCCCCGCTCGCCGACAAGTTCGACCTGCGCGACAAGCCCACCGCCCGCTTCAAGCACCACTCCCGCTCGATGTTCACGCACTACGTCGGGATCAAGCGGTTCGACGACGTCAGCGGCCACCCCCAGGAGCTGCGCCCGCCGGCCGACTGGCACACCGGCACCATGCACCACCTCATCGAGCGCGGCTGGTTCTGGATCATCCCCTTCGACAACCACCCCAAGTCCCGCAACCCGCTGTGCAGCGTCGGCCTGACGATCGACGAGCGGACCTACCCCAAGCCCAAGGACCTCACCCCGGAGCAGGAGTTCCAGTCCTTCCTCGACAAGTACCCGGCGGTGAAGCGGCAGTTCGACGGCGCCACCCGGGTCCGCGAGTGGATCTCCACCGACCGGCTGCAGTACTCCTCGAAGCAGACCATCGGCGACCGCTGGTGCCTGATGTCCCACGCGGCCGGCTTCCTCGACCCGCTGTTCTCCCGCGGCCTGTCCAACACCATGGAGGTCGTCGACGCGCTCACCTCCCGGCTGATCCCCGCCCTGAAGGACGGCGACTTCTCCGCCGAGCGCTTCGCGTACGTCGAACGCGTCGAGCAGGGCCTGCTGCAGTACAACGACGACCTGGTCAACAGCTCCTTCATCGCCTTCTCCCACTTCCGGCTGTGGAACGCGGTCTTCCGGGTCTGGGGCTCCTTCATCACGCCCGGCACCATGCGGCTGACCCGGGCCCGCCTCAAGCACTTCAAGGACCACGACGTCCGCCACTTCGACGAACTGGAGAAGGTGCCCTATCCGGGCCTGTGGTGGCCGCAGAGCGACTCCTTCAAGCGGATCCTGGAGACCACCGCCGAGACCTGCGAGAAGTACGAGGCCGGCGCGCTCACCGGCGACGAGGCCGCCGACATCGTCTTCGGGCTGCTGAAGGAGTCCCCGGTCGTCAACCCGGTCTTCGGCTGGAAGGACGAGGAGCGGCGGTTCATCTACCCGTCCACGCTGACCATGGCCCGCTTCCTGTACTGGGCCTCCGTCGAGGCGCCCGCCGAGATGAACAGCGTCGGCCGCGAGTTCCTGCTCGGCATCCTCAAGGCCGGCGCGAAGGTCCGCAAGCTCCTGTGACCCCTCCCGGAACGGCCCCGGCAAGGCCTCCGGATAGTCCCCCTCGGAAAGGCCCCTCCCAGAAAGGGACGCGCATGTCCGCAGCAGCGCGGTCGCTGACCCGCGCCGAAGAAGAGACCCGGATCGTCCAACCGCTGGACCTGCGCCGCGTGTGCGGCCTGTTCACGACCGGCGTCACGGTCATCACCACCGGCCCCGACGGCGACGCGGACGGCACCACCGTCAACTCGTTCACCTCGGTCTCGCTGGAACCCCCGCTGGTGCTGTTCTGCCTGCACCGGCAGTCCCGGCTGCACACGCTCCTGGAGCGCAGCGGCGGCTTCACCGTGAACTTCCTGTCCGGCCGCCAGCAGCCGCTGGCCCGGCACTTCGCCGGGCGCCGGGCCACCACCGGCGCGGGCGCCTTCGACGGCGTCCCGCACCACTTCACCGAGGACGGGCTGCCCGTGCTCAGCGAGGCCCTCGCCCACCTGACGTGCACCACCGTCGACGTGCACAGCGCCGGCGACCACGACATCGTCATCGGCGAGGTGGTGGAGCTGGGCGTGCCCGAGCACGGCCTGGAACCGCTGATCTTCTTCGACGGCTCCCTGGGCCCGCTGGAGACCGGCGCGGAAGGCTTCCAGCACACCCGGCAGGCGTCCTGACATGCGCAGAGTGCTCATCGCCAACCGTGGCGAGATAGCCGTACGCGTGGCCCGGGCCTGCCGGGACGCCGGGATCGCGAGCGTCGCCGTCTACGCGGACCCGGACCGGGACGCCCTGCACGTCCGGGCCGCCGACGCGGCCTTCGCGCTCGGCGGTGACACCCCGGCCACCAGCTACCTGGACATCGGAAAGGTCCTGCGGGCCGCCCGGGAGACCGGCGCGGACGCCGTCCACCCCGGCTACGGGTTCCTCTCCGAGAACGCGGAGTTCGCCCAGGCGGTCCTGGACGCGGGCCTGACCTGGATCGGCCCGCCGCCGCAGGCCATCCGCGACCTGGGCGACAAGGTGGCGGCCCGGCACATCGCCCA
>NZ_JBFAXI010000146.1:0-13569 GCF_040680735.1 Streptomyces sp. NPDC051987
CCCGTGTTGATCGCCGCCCCGATCCCGGCCATCACCCCGCACCCCAGCAGCCCGGCGACCGCCGGGGAGACGGCCGGGTCCACCTTCGTGCACTGTCCGGCCGCCACCAGCGTCTTCTCCGCGAAGGCCCCGATCCCCAGCGCCGGCGAGAGCTCCTGCCCGGTCGAGGCGAGCGTCATCCGCTGCTTCGCGTTGTGCGTGGCGAAGCAGTACCAGGGCCGCCCGCGCAGACAGGCCCGGCAGTTCCCGCACACCGCACGCCAGTTGAGGACCACGAAGTCACCGGGCGCCACGTCCGTGACACCGTCACCGACCGACTCCACCACACCCGCCGCCTCATGCCCCAGCAGGAACGGGAACTCGTCGGTGATCCCGCCCTGCTTGTAGTGCAGATCGGTGTGACAGACCCCGCAGGCCTGCACCCGTACGACGGCTTCGCCCGGCCCCGGGTCGGGCACCACGATCGTCTCGACCCGCACGGGCTCGTCCCTGCCCGGTGCGATCACGCCGCGTACTTCCTGCGCCATGGGCCTGCCCTTTCCTCGCTCTGCCTTCGTGCTGTCCTCCGACCCTACGCGGGAACGATCAGCGACGGCGCGCATCCGCCGACGTGGATCCGCGTGTACAACCGCGCTCCGCGACGCCCGGCACCCGCGCCGAATACCCCCGGGGGTACCTCTGCTACGGTGCTTGTATACCCCCGGGGGTAATTTTCCCGGTCATCGAGGAGAGGAGTGTGCTGCCGTGTCCTTCGTCGACACCATCGAGGTGCCTGGACTGGGCAATCGCGGCTATGTGGCGGGAGGGGCGCACGGCGCCGTCGCGGTCGACCCGCCCCGGGACATCGACCGGGTGCTGGCCGCTGTCGCCCGCCGCGGTGTGCGGCTCACCCATGTGGTCGAGACACATGTGCACAACGACTATGTCTCCGGCGGCCTGGAGCTGGCCCGGCTGACCGGGGCCGCGTACGGAGTGCCGGCCGGGGCGCGGGTGGCCTACGACCGGGTGTCGGTGGCCGACGGGGACGTGCTGGAGATCGAGGCGGGACTCACGCTGCGCGCGCTGGCCACGCCCGGCCACACCCCGCACCACACGTCGTACGTCCTGACGGAGTCCGGCCGGGCGGTGGCCGTCTTCACCGGCGGTTCGCTGCTGATCGGCACGGTCGGCAGGCCCGACCTGGTGGAGCCCCGGCTCACCGGCGAGCTGGCCCGGGCGCAGCACGCCTCGGCGCACCGGCTCGCCGCCGAGCTGCCGGACGAGACGGCGGTGCTGCCCACGCACGGCTTCGGCAGCTTCTGCTCGGCCGGGGACGCCACCGGCGCGGCCACCACCGTCGGCCGGGAGCGTGCCGTCAACGAGGCGCTGGTCAAGGACGCCGACACGTTCGTCGCCGACCTGCTGGCCGGGCTCGACGACGTACCGGCGTACTACGTCCACATGGGCCCGCTGAACTCGGCGGGTCCGGCGCCGGTCGACCTCACGCCGCCGCGCCCGGCGGACGCGGCGGAGCTCGCGGCACGGCTGGCCGCCGGGGAGTGGGTGGTGGACCTGCGCAACCGGGTGGCGTTCGCCGAGGGACACGTCCCGGGCACGCTGAACTTCGAGGCCGACGGACAGCTCGCCACCTACCTGGCATGGCTGCTGCCCTGGGGCAGGCCGGTCACCCTGCTCGCCGAGTCCGCCGCGCAGCTCGCCGCGGCCCAGCGGGAGCTGACCCGCGTCGGCGTCGACCGCCCCGCCGCGGCCGCCACCGGCACCCCCGAGGCCTGGCTGCGCGCGGGCGAGCGGCCTCGCTCCTTCCCCCGGGCCACCTTCGCGGAGCTGGCCGCGCACGGGACCCGGGACGTCGTCGTCCTGGACGTGCGCCGGGACACGGAACGGGCGGCCGGCCACCTCCGCGGCTCCCTCCACATACCCCTGCACGAGCTGCGGGAACGGCTCGGCGAGATTCCCGACGGCACGGTGTGGGTGCACTGCGCGGGCGGGATGCGGGCGGCCGTCGCCGCCTCGCTCCTGGACGCGGCCGGGCGGGACGTGGTCGCCGTCGACGACGGGTTCGCCGCGGCGCGTGCGGCGGGGCTGCCGATGGCCCGGCTCACCCCCGCCGAGGCGCGGGAGCGGGCGGACGCCGGTGCCGTCCTGCTGGACGTCCGGGAGGCCGGCGAATGGTCGGCCGGTCACGCGCCGCAGGCGCTGCACCTGCCGCTCTCCGCGCTGGCGGCCGGAGCCCCGCTGCCGGCCGCCGCGGAGCACCGTCCGATCGTCGTGATCTGCCGCTCGGGCAGGCGGTCGAGGGAGGCGGCGGCGCTGCTCACGGCCCGCGGCCGGGACGCGGTGGACGTCGTCGGAGGCATGGCGGCCTGGGGCGCGGCGGGACTAGAGGTGCGCACCGGGGACACCCCTCGATGAGCGTCCTCCTGCTCGCCCTCGCCGCCGGTGCCGTCACCGGCCTGGCGCTCGGGGCCCTGGGCGGGGGCGGCAGTGTGCTGGCCGTACCCGCGTTGATCTACCTGCTCGGCTTCCCCCCGGCCGCGGCCACCACCGCGAGCCTGGTCGTCGTCACGGTCACCTCCGCCACCGCGCTCGCCGCGCATGCCCGCGAAGGCACCGTGCGGTGGCGGTCCGGTGCGGTGTTCGCGGCGGCGGGCATCGGACCGGCGGCGGTCGGCGGGCTGCTGTCCCGGCATCTTCCGGCGGCGCTGCTGACCGGGGCGTTCGCGGTACTGGCCGCCGTGGCGGCGGTGCGCATGCTGCGGCCCGCGGCGGCCCCGGTCACCGGGCCGGGCCCCGTACGAGCGTCCCGGGTGGCCGGGGCTGGGGCCGGTCTCGGCGCGGTGACCGGTCTGCTCGGGGTGGGCGGCGGATTTCTCGCCGTACCGTCGCTGGTGAACGTCGTGGGGCTGCGGATGCGCGCGGCGGTGGGCACCAGCCTGCTGGTCATCACGATCAACTCGCTCACCGCGCTGGCGGCACGCGCCGGTTCGGCGGCGGACGTCGACTGGTCGGCGGTGGGCCCGTTCGCCGGGGCCGCGGTCCTGGGCGCCTGGGACGGCAAGCGGCTCGCGGCCCGGCTCTCCGCGGGCACCCTCCAGCGGCTCTTCGCCTGCGCGCTGCTCGTGGTGGCCGCCTTCATGGTGGCCGACGCGGTCAGCTGACGCCGGGACGCTCCACGGGAAGTGCCGCTCCGTCGACCGCGGCGCCGTCGTGGCCGGACGCGCAGTTCCTCCCCCAGCCTTCGGCCGGGGGCACCCCCAGCGCCGCTTCGGGGCGCGGGCCTCAGGCCAGCGACAGGAACAGCTTCTCCAGCCGTGCCTTCATCTGCTCGGTCGTCTCGCCGTCCGCCCCGCTCCGGGCGGGGTCGACGATGCACTGCTGGAGCCCGGTCGCGATGATCGCGAAGCCCGCCCGGTCCAGGGCGCGCGAGGCGGCGGCGAGCTGGGTGACCACGTCCTCGCAGTCGCGGCCCTCCTCGATCATCTTGATCACGCCGGAGATCTGCCCCTGCGCCCGGCGCAGCCGGTTCAGCACCGACTTGAGTTCATCGCCCTCGAACTGAAGCTCCACGACCCACTCCTTACATACCCGTAGGGGTATTTTACCCGCCCCTGGGCACCCCATCGCTCGGGCACCCCATGGCTCGACATCTCCGGAAAGGATCGCACCACCATGACCAGCACTCCCCCGAACCTCACCCCTGACGACGTCCTCGACCGGCTCGCGGAGCTGACCGTCGTCGACGTCCGCACCCCGGGCGAGTACGCCTCCGGACACGTCCCCGGCGCCCACAACATCCCGCTGGACGCCCTGCGGCGAGCCCTGCCGGCGCTCCGCGCCGCGACCGGCGAACTTCTCCTGGTCTGCGCCTCCGGCGCCCGCGCCGAGAACGCGCGGGCGATCCTCGCCGAACACGGCGTCCCGGCGGCCGTGCTCACCGGCGGCACGAACGGCTGGGCCGGGCGCGGTCACGCACTGCACCGCCCGCGGGGCGCGTCCCGCCCGGCCTGGGCCATGGAGCGCCAGGTCCGCTTCACCGCCGGGACCGTCGTCCTCGCCGGACTGGCCCTCGGACAGTTCCGTCCGGGATGGCTGCTGCTCTCCGCCGGTGTCGCGGGCGGCCTGGTGTTCTCGGCGCTCACCGACACCTGCGGGATGGCCGCGGTCCTGTCGAGACTGCCGCACAACCGGCCGCGCCCGGCGGACCTCGACGCGTCGCCGGCAGCGCTGGGTTCCGCCCAGGGCTGACCGGGCCCTGGCGCCGGAGGCGGCCGTCGTAGCCTGGGGTGCGTCGGAGGGCACCGCCCGCCGCCCGGACGAGGAGCACCGTGACCGCCGCAGACGCAGTTCCGACGACGCCGAGGAAGGAGCCCGTGTTCCGGCTGCTCCTCTCCTATGTACGGCCGCACCGCTGGGCCCTGCTGGCCGGCGCGGCGCTCTCGCTGGTGACGGGCGCGACCGGGCTGCTGCTGCCGCTGGTGGCGCGGGGGTTGATCGACGACCTGTCCCACGACCGTTCCATCACCGGGAAGTTGCTCGCGATGGCGGCTCTGGTGGTCGCCAACGCCGGGGTGGGCGCGCTGGGTTCGTACGTCCTCAGACGCACCGCCGAGTCGGTGGTGCTGGGGGCGCGGCGCACCCTGTCGTCGTATCTGCTCAGGCTGCGGATCACCGCCGTGGACCGGACCGAACCCGGTGACCTGATGGCACGGATCACCTCGGACACCACGCTGCTGCGCGAGGTCACCACGGACTCGCTGGTGGCGCTCGGTACCGGCGGTCTCACCCTGGTCGCCACCGTGGTGATGATGGGGGTGGTCGACCCGGTGCTGCTGGGCGTCACCCTCGTCGTGATCGCCGCGGCGGGCACGGTGCTCGGTCTGATCGTGCCCCGCATCAACCGGGCGAGCCGCCGGGCGCAGGACGCGGTCGGGGTGATGGGCGCCTCGCTGGAGCGGGTGCTGGGCGCACTGCGCACCGTGAAGGCCTCGGGCGCCGAACACCGTGAGGAGCTGGCCCTGCACGAGGCCGCCGAGGAGTCCTGGCGGCAGAGCGTGCGGGCCGCCAAGTGGTCGGCCGCGGCGGGCAACACGGCGGGGCTGGCGATGCAGCTGGCGTTCATCACCGTGCTCGCGGCGGGCGGGGCCCGGGTGGCGACCGGCGCGATCGGCGTGGGCACGCTCGTGGCGTTCCTGCTCTACGTCTTCTACCTGATGCAGCCGATCCAGCAGGTCGTCGGGGCGATCACCCAGTACCAGACCGGCGCCGGCGCGCTGGCCCGGATCCAGGAGGCGCTGCGGCTGCCCGCCGAACCCCCGTCCCCGCCCGCCGAGTTGCCGTCCGCGAGTGCCGAACCGGCCGCCGTCGCCTTCGCCGACGTGCGCTTCCGCTACGCCGAGGACCTGCCGTACGTCCACCACGGCGTCAGCTTCGACATCCCCGCGCGGGGCATGACGGCGTTCGTCGGGCCGTCCGGCGCGGGCAAGACCACGGTCTTCTCGCTGATCGAGCGGTTCTACGACCCGGAGTCCGGCACGATCGCCGTGGACGGCCGCCCGGTCGCCGACTGGGAACTGCCGCTGCTGCGTTCGGCCATCGGCTACGTCGAGCAGGACGCGCCGGTGCTGTCGGGCACGCTCAGGGACAATCTGCTGCTCGGCAACCCGGAGGCGGACGAGGACGCGGTCGCGCGGGTGCTGAAGACGACCCGGCTCGACGGTCTGGTCGACCGGCTGCCGCAGGGGCTTCAGACGCTGGTCGGGCATCGCGGGACCAAGCTGTCGGGCGGCGAGCGGCAACGGGTCGCGATAGCACGGGCGTTGCTGCGCCGGCCCCGGCTGCTGCTCCTGGACGAGGCCACCTCGCAGCTGGACGCGGTGAACGAGGCGGCGCTCCGGGACACCGTCGCCGACGTGGCCCGGTCCACCACGGTGCTGGTGGTGGCGCACCGGTTGTCGACGGTGACCATGGCGGACCGGATCGTCGTCATGGACGCGGGCCGGGTGCGCGCGGTGGGCACGCACCGGGAGCTGGTGGCGGCCGACCCGCTCTACGCGGAGCTGGCGGCGACGCAGTTCCTCGCCTCCCAGCCCTGAGGGCGGGCCGGGTCGCCGGCACGAGGTCCGCGCCCGGGTACGGCGGAGGGCCGCCCCCCGCTCCGCCCGCTCCGGGACGGCCCTCTGGATCGTGGCCGGGCTCGCTAGTCGATACCCGGCACCAGCCCCATGACGGGCGCCGCCAGGTCGGTGACCTGGTGCAGTTCGCCCAGCTTCTGGACCCCGTTCAGCCCCTGCACCTGGTCCGAGACCCTCGGGAGCTCCTCCTTGTACGGCGCCGGGATGTCGCTGCGGGCGAGCGAGTCGAGCGTGCCGAGCGCGGTGAGCTTCCCCGGGTGGTGCGCGCTCGCGTCGGCCGCGTTCGCCAGCGGTGCGGCGAGGCCGGTGACCCCGAGCGCGAGGCCGACGGCGGCGACGATACGTCGTGTTGAGATCATGTCCTGAGCAACGGCCCCGGCGCCGGACCGGACACGGTCAGCGGGTCCCGCTCACCCGTGAGGCGGAGTGCGCGGACTGCGCTTGCCGAGCCCGGTGCGGCGGAGGACGCTCGATGTGAGGGCTCACGCGGCCCGCCCGGCTTCGGGTCGCGGGCTCCCGCAGGAGGTCATCATGGGCACCGCGACCGGTTCCACATTCGACACCGACACGCTGCGCCGGGCCATAGAGGGGAACACCGGGAACAGCCTTCTGGCGCTCTACGCGGACGACGCGGAGATCCGCATCATCGACCGCGACACCCAGCCGAGCCATCCCCGGATCCTGCACGGCCGCAGGGACATCGCCGCGCTGCTGGACGACGTCTACAGCCGCGACATGACGCACACCCTGGACCAGTGCGTCGTCCAGGGCGACAAGGCCGCATTCACCGAGTCCTGCGAGTACGCGGACGGGGTCCGGGTGCTCGCCGAGTCGATGATCACACTGCGCGACGGGAAGATCGCCGAGCAGATCATGATCCAGGCATGGGACGAGTAGCCGGAAGGAGGCGGTGCCTCCCCCGTGGGGTCAGCGCATCCAGGCGCGGTACTCCATGACGTCCCCGGCCCGCACCCCGTACTCCGGGTCGTCCCGGGTGAACGTGGTCTCCAGGCCGAGTACGGCGCCGGTGGCCGGGTCCAGGACGAGCATCCGCCGGCCGCCGGTGCCCAGGTCCAGGACGTACGCCTGCCCGGTGCGGCCCAGCCGGTCGGTGACCTGGCCGGCGGGCCGCAGGCCCGGCGCGTCGGCGAGCAGCCTGGCCAGGGCCGCCGACTCGCGTGCCCCAAGGGTCCAGTTGTCCAGCAACTCCACCGTGGCGTCCAGCAGTTCGGACGTGGTGAGGGAGCCGGTGGCACTGTGGCTCAGGTCCGTGAGGTAGGCGCGCAGCCGCGCGGGAGTGTGCGGAGGTGCGGCCAGCGGCGGGGCGTCGCCCCACATCGGCGGGAACGTCCGCCGGCTGAGCACATGGCCGTCCTCGACCCGGCCGGCATCGGTCAGGACGGGCCGGCCCGGATGGTCCGGGTCGGTCGCCACGACCACCTCGGTGTGGGTGCCGTCGGCCCGCCAGCGCACCACGCGCTCCTCGGGCAGGGTGACCGGCGGCCTGCCGTCGCCCAACGCCAGGCTCCAGGACTGCACGTGGGTGCCCTGGCGCAGCGCCGGGGAGCCGTCCGTCGCGGCGACCGCGGCGAGTCTCGCGACCTGGGCGAGCGGTACGGCGACGGAGTGGGCGCGGACGGTCAGCGGCCGGGGCGCGGCGACGGCCGTGCCGTCCGACGGGCCGCCGGGCAGCACGGTCAGCGCGGTGGCCGTCACGACGGCGGCCGCGGTCAGCCCCCACACCAGTCGCGGCCTGGGCCAGGTCCGGCGGCCGGGGCGGGGGCGGGGACCGTGCACCAGCCGGTCGAGGTGCCGTTCGGCGACGTGGTCGAGGGGGCCGTCGCCGAAGTGGGGGCCGTCGGCGGGCACCGGGTCGGCGGCGCGCAGCAGGTCGAGTTCGTCAGCCATGGCGGTGTTCCTCAAGAAGAGCCTCGGCGGCGGGCGGTCGCAGTCGGTCGATCTCGGCTCTGAGCCGGCGGCGGGCCCGGTGCAGCCGCATGGCCGCCGCCCGTTTCCCGCAGCCCAGCGCGACGGCGACCTCGTCGGTGTCGAGTTCCTCCCACGCCGTGAGCCGCAGCACCTCCTGGTCGGCCGGGGACAGCCGGGCCAGCGCCTCGTGCACCCAGGCGCCGGGCCGCTCGCTGCCGGGGCTGTCCACCAGGTGCCGGCCGTGCGCGGTGTCGTCGTTGCCCAGCCGGTCCACCAGCCGGCGCCGGCGCCCGTAGCCGCGTACCGCGTTGGCGAGGCAGTTGCGGGCCACGCCGTACAGCCAGGGCAGCGGGGCCGCCGGCAGGTCGGCGCGGCGGCGCCAGGCCACCGTGAACACCTCCGCCACCACTTCCTCCACCTCGCCGGTCCGCCCGTCCAGTCGCCGCGCGACATAACGGCTGACCGCCCAGTAGTGCTCGCGATAGGCAGCGGCGAAGATCTCGTCGTTGCTCATGTCCCGTTCGTGTCCGGCACTCCCGCGATCGTCACACCCTGGTCCGTGACGCTCGTCGCATCCGTCGAGTGTGACCGGTGCCCGCCGCCCGGACACAGGCGGGGCATGAGGAACCTCACGTGGCTCACGACCACGGATCACAAGACGATCGGAACGCTGTACCTGGTCACGGCGTTCTCGTTCTTCTGCGTGGGCGGGGTGATGGCGCTGCTGATGCGCGCCGAGCTGGCCCGCCCCGGTCTGCAGATCATGTCGAACGAACAGTTCAACCAGGCGTTCACGATGCACGGCACGATCATGCTGCTGATGTTCGCGACGCCGCTGTTCGCCGGCTTCGCGAACTGGATCATGCCGCTGCAGATCGGTGCGCCGGACGTCGCCTTCCCGCGGCTGAACATGCTGGCCTACTGGCTCTACCTGCTCGGCTCCACCATCGCGGTCGGCGGCTTCCTCACCCCGCAGGGCGCGGCCGACTTCGGCTGGTTCGCCTACGCCCCGCTCTCGGACGCCATCCGGACGCCGGGCCTCGGCGCCGACATGTGGATCATGGGTCTGGCCTTCTCCGGCTTCGGCACCATCCTCGGCGCGGTCAACTTCATCACCACCATCATCTGCATGCGCGCCCCCGGCATGACCATGTTCCGCATGCCGATCTTCGTGTGGAACGTCCTCCTGACGGCGCTGCTCGTGCTCCTCGCCTTCCCGGTCCTCGCGGCGGCCCTGTTCGCCCTGGAGGCGGACCGCAAGTTCGGCGCCCACGTCTTCGACGCGGCCAACGGCGGAGCGCTGCTCTGGCAGCACCTGTTCTGGTTCTTCGGCCACCCGGAGGTGTACATCATCGCGCTGCCGTTCTTCGGCATCATCTCCGAGGTCATCCCGGTCTTCTCCCGCAAGCCGATGTTCGGCTACCTGGGCCTGGTCGCGGCCACCATCTCGATCGCCGGCCTGTCCGTGACGGTGTGGGCCCACCACATGTACGTCACCGGCGGTGTGCTGCTGCCGTTCTTCTCCCTCATGACCTTCCTGATCGCGGTCCCGACGGGAGTGAAGTTCTTCAACTGGATCGGCACCATGTGGCAGGGCTCGCTGTCCTTCGAGACACCCATGCTCTGGACCATGGGCTTCCTGGTGACCTTCGTCTTCGGCGGCCTGACCGGCGTGATGCTCGCCGCCCCGCCGATCGACTTCCACGTCTCCGACTCCTACTTCGTCGTCGCCCACTTCCACTACGTGGTCTTCGGCACGGTCGTCTTCGCGATGTTCGCCGGATTCCACTTCTGGTGGCCGAAGATGACCGGCAAGATGCTCGACGAGCGGCTCGGCAAGATCACCTTCTGGACGCTGTTCGTCGGCTTCCACGGCACGTTCCTGGTCCAGCACTGGCTGGGCGCCGAGGGCATGCAGCGCCGGATCCCCGACTACCTGGCGGCGGAGGGCTTCGCCACCCTCAACACGGTCTCGACGATCTTCTCGTTCCTGCTGGGCTCGTCGTTGCTGCCGTTCTTCTACAACGTGTGGAAGACGGCGAAGTACGGCAAGAAGGTCGAGGTCGACGACCCGTGGGGCTACGGGCGCTCCCTGGAGTGGGCGACGTCGTGCCCGCCGCCGCGGCACAACTTCGTCACGCTGCCGCGCATCCGCAGTGAGTCCCCGGCGTTCGACCTGCACCATGGCGCCGTGGGGCGGGAGCTGAGCACCCGATGACGGCGCGGGAGGAGGGACGGGCCCTGGTCGCCCAGGTCGAGGGGCATCTGCTGCTGGCCGCCGCGCGGGCGGAGGGCCGCGCGGCGGGGGTACGGGTCGCAGACCGGCTGGGGTGGCTGACGGATGCACAACGGCACCACCTGGAGCGCCAGCTGGAAATCGAGTACCTCGGGCTGGCCCGCACCTCGTGGCGCCGCACGGCGGAACGCGGGGAGGAGCTGAGAGCCGAGTACGAGGCCAGATACCGAACACTTCGGCAACGACTCCTGGCCGGCTCCGTGCTGCTCTGCGCGCTGCTGACAGCAACCGCGCTCCTGACACTGACGCTCAGGACATGAGCGCCCCCGGACGGGCGCGGGGAACTGCGCGACCGGCCACAGTCCACCCGCGCCCGAAGAACCGCCACGTCACCTTCTGCTCCACTGCTGGTTGCTCCCGCCGTTGCAGGCCCACAGCACCAGCGAGGTCCCGTCGGCCGTGGCCGCCCCGTACGCGTCCAGGCACAACCCGCCGTTGACGTTGGTGATCGTCCCGTCCGCGTTCACGTTCCACTTCTGGTTGTTCTGCCCGTTGCAGTCCCAGATGACGACCTTGGTGCCGTTGGCGGTGCCCTGGTTGTACGCGTCCAGGCACTTGTCGCCGTACACCACGAACTCCTTGCGGGAGGTGTACGTCCAGGCCTGGTTCTGGCCGCCGTTGCAGTCCCAGATCTCCGCCTGGGTGCCGTTGGTGATGGTGTTGTCGTACACGTCCGCGCAGCGGCCTGACTCTCCGCCCACCAGGAGGGTGCCGTTGGTGCCGGGTATCGGGCCGACCGTGATCGCACCGAGCGCCGGCAGTGAACTTCCCGTGAAGGTCAGGGAGTTGTCCGACCCCTTGCTCAGGTCGACCTGCACCGAGACCGTGCCCTGGGATGACCCGGTCGGCGGGAAGGAGACCGTCGTGGCGGTCTGGCCGTTGACCTGGAGGGTGCCGGTGACGGCGGTGGATCCGCTGTTGGCGCTGGCGCACGGTCCACAGCGCGGCCCGCCGGCCGACGGCTACCGCGAACCGACTACCGCGAACCCCCCGGCAGCCAGCCCTCGGGCCGCAGGATGCCCACCAGCAGTCGCACCAGCTCGTCCACGACGTCGTCCAGCGTCGCCTCCACCCACCCCGCGCTCCAGTCGTGCAGCAGCCCGTTCACGCTGCCGATGAACGCCGTCGCGGCCAGCCGGTAGTCGCGCGGCGCCGCGTCCCCGCGCGCGACGGCCGCCTCCGCCTCGGTGCATATGAGCTCCACCCAACGGGCCCGCCGCGCCAGCCGCTGCTCCTCCAGCCGCGGGCTCACCCCGATGATCTCCACGAAGGCGATGCGGATGCGCCGCGGGTCCGACGTGACGTCACGGGCGTACGCCCGGAACAGCACCGTCACCCGCTCGACCAGCGGCAGCGGTTCCGCCTCGGCGAACGCCTCGGCCACCGCCCGCTCCGCCCACCCGTTGACCTCCAGGTGCAGCGCGGCGAGCACGTCCTCCAGGGTCTGGAACTCCTCGTAGAACTGCCGGGTCGACAACCCTGCCGCCTGGCTCAGCGCGGCGACCGTGGTGGCGCGAAACCCCGGTGCGGCGCCGAAGAGCTGCAGCGCCGCGTCCAGGAAGCGCCGACGCCGCTCGGCCTTGCGTTCCTCGGCGGACCGGCCGCCGTAGCGACCCGTCGGTGCCTTGAGCCTGCCCACCAAGACTGCCCCCTCCGTCGACCACCCGATGGCCAATTTTCTCGCGTACGCCTCTTGTGGAGACATCCACCCCCTCCTTACTTTTCAGTAAGTTCACTTTGAACGCGCCTGTGTTCAGTTTCCGTGACCCCGTGTCCGCACGCGGGCGTCCCCACCCCCCTCAGAGGAGAGAGCAGCCATGCCTGCCTTCAGACCCAGGCACCTTTGCTCCGTAGCCGCCGCCCTCGTCCTGACCGCCGCCGCGCCCGCGACCGCCGCCAACGCCACGGCCGACGCGTCCCTGCGCGAGGTGCTGTTCGTGGGCAACAACTGGGACGGCACCGCGACCGTCCTGAAGTCGTCCGGCGACTTCGCCAAGGTCGGCCAGATCAACGTCATCCCCGACAAGGACGCGCGGATCGCGGAGATCAACGCCGACCCGATCAAGTGGATCTACTACACGTCGATCCGCAACGAGGTCGGCCAGGGACACGACCAGTACGCCGACGACATGTACTCCACGCCGGACGGCAGGTCCGTGGTCGTCTCCCGGCCGAGCTTCGCCGACGTCGTCTCCATCGACCTCGCCACCGACAAGGTCAACTGGCGGTTCCCGGTGGCCGGTTATCGCGCCGACCACATGGCCGTCTCCCCCGACGGCACCAAGGTCGCCGTCTCCGCCTCCACCGCGAACAAGGTGCAGGTGCTGGACATCAACACCGGCCAGGAGCTGGGCGAGTTCGCCACCGGTGACAAGCCGCACGAGAACGTCTTCAGCCCGGACGGCAAGTACATCTGGAACATGTCGATCGGCGAGGTCACCACCTCGCTGGACGACCCGATCTGGGACTGGACCAAGGGCGACCGGCACATCACCGTCGCGGACGCCACCACCTACAAGCAGGTCAAGACCATCGACATGCGGTCCCGGCTGGACGCGATCGGCCTGACGAACTTCTCGGACGCGATCCGGCCCGCGGCCTTCACGCCCGACTGGTCGAAGATGTACTTCCAGGTGTCGTTCTTCAACGGCTTCCTGGAGTACGACATCGCCAGCGACAAGATCACCCGGGTGAAGACGCTGCCGGCGAACCCGGCGACCAGCACCGACCGCACCACCTGGCTTCTCGACTCACGTCACCACGGCATCTCGATGAAACCGGACGGCACCAAGCTGTGCGTCGCCGGGACCATGGACAACTACGCCACGATCGTCGACCGCACCACCTTGCAGGAGGGGCCGCTCATCACGGCGTCCACGCCGTACTGGGCCACGGTCAGCGGTGACGGCAAGGACTGCATCATCTCCGAGAGCGGCGCCGACCAGGTGACCGCGATCGACTTCGGCACCGGGCAGAAGGTGACCTCGGTGCCGGTCGGCGACCACCCGCAGCGGGTCCGGCTCGGGCATGTGCTGGCCGACTGGACCGGCGCGTCCGGTAGTTGACCGCTTGTCAGGGCCTGCGGCCTCCGGGGGGGGGGGGACCCCCGGGGGCGCCCGGGCGGTGAGAAAATAGCGGCCACCCCCGCCGCCCCCACCCCCAAACCCCCCGTGAGCCGGGCGGACCCGGGCGGGGGGGCCCGAAGGGCAGGGG
>NZ_JBFAXI010000147.1:0-13439 GCF_040680735.1 Streptomyces sp. NPDC051987
CCCCGCGCCCCTTCGGGGGCGCCTGGTGCAGCGCCCCTCAAGGGGCGCGGGGAACTGCGCGCTCAGCCCCACGCAGCCGCACCGACCACCACCGCCCGCCGCCCGCCGCCCCCGGCACACCGGCCGTCAGGCCATCCAGCGGTCCGGCGGCGCGCTGCGGCGCCCCGTCCGGCTCCGCTCGGCCTGCTCCCGCAACAGCACCGCCGCCTCCTCGGCGCCCCGCAGCCGCGCCGTCACCGTCTTGTCGGCCCCCGTGTCCACATGGACGTCCGCGAGCCGCCACAGCCGCCCCCAGGGCCCCTGGGTCAGCCGTACGCTCTGGACCTTGGCGTGCGGGACCAGTGCCAGGCGCCGGCGGAGCAGCCCGTGCCGCGCCGCGAACACCGCGTCGGTGACCGCGAGTCCGTACCCGCGCCACCACAGCGGTACGCACCAGCGGGCCCGCCCCGGCGGCCGCCGCAGCTCGCCCGGCACCGTCACACCGGGCAGCACGCGCGCGACGACCGACTCGGCGACCGCACGCGGAGCGACCGGCACCAGCACCGAGTTCGCCGACCCGGCCACGTCCAGTTCCACCCGCACCCAGCGCAGCGGCCGCCACATCAGCGGCTCCACGATCCGCACGGTCTGCACCCGCCCCGGCGGCACCGTCTCGTGCGTGCGGTCGAGCAGCCCGTGGTCGATGCGCAGTCCGTCCGGGGACTCGCCCACCGTCCAGTCGTACTCGCCGACGAACCGCCCCACACTCGTCGTCGCCGCCGCGCCGAGCAGCGGCACGGCGGTGGCGAGGACCGTCCACACGCTGTGGGTGGCCAGCCAGAGGAACGGCGGGGCGACCAGGGCGGCGGCCAGCGAGCCCCAGGTGGCGCCCGTCAGCAGGATCGACACCGCGAGCTTGTTCGGGGGCACGCGCATCAGTTCGTGCGCCGGCGCCTCCCCGACCTCGTGCGCGGTCTCGGGCGCGAACCCGGCGGCCCGCGCCAGCAGCTCCGCGCGGAGCCGGCGCGCCTCGCCCTGGCCCAGGAAGGCCAGTTCGTCCTTCTTCTCGGTGCCGACGACGTCTATGCGCAGCTTGGCGACGCCCGCCACGCGCGCGAGGAGCGGCTGGGTGACGTCGACGGCCTGGATCCGCTCCAGCCGGATGTGCGCGGTGCGCCGGAACAACAGGCCGGTGCGTATGCGCAGTTCGCTGTCGGTCACCGAGAAGTAGGTGAACCACCAGGTGAGGAAGCCGTAGAGGGCCCCCGCCGTGACCAGGGCGGCGAGCCCGCCCAGGACCATGGTCGTGGTCAGCTTCGTCAGCTGCTCCTGCGCCTGGTTCGGGTCGTGCACCGCCCAGCCGGTGAGCACCGCGACCGGAGCCCACGCCCGCCGGAACGGCGTCACCGGGTGCAGCCGCCGCTCGCCCTCGGCCTTGCCCGCCCCCACGGTGCTCTCGACGCCCGGCGCGGTCACAGCCCCGCCGATCGGGCCTCGCCGAGCTCGGTGAGCCGGTCGCGCAACCGCTCCGCCTCGGCCGGGTCGAGGCCGGGGATCGTCGCGTCGGTGGCCGCGGCCGCGGTGTGCAGCTGCACGCTGGCGAGCCCGAAGTGCCGCTCGACGGGCCCCGAGGTCACCTCCACCAGCTGCATCCGTCCGTACGGCACCACGGTCTCCTCGCGCCACAGCACCCCGCGGGTGATCAGCAGGTCGTCGGCGCGCTCGGCGTACCGCCAGGACCGCCAGTTGCGGCCCAGCAGGACCCACCCCCAGGCCAGCGCGGCCAGTGGCAGCAGCGCGCACGCCGCCCACTCCGGGCCCGCCAGCAGGCCGAGCAGCAGCCCCACGGCCAGGGCGGCCAGCCCCAGCCAGACCACCAGCAGCAGCCGGCGCATCCGCAGCAGACCGGGCGGCAGCCCCGTCCAGACCGGTTCGGTCCCCTTCGTCCCGGCGTCGGCCGGGCTCCCCGTCTCCATGAGGCCAGCGTACGTAGGAGAGACTGGGGCCATGACTCCTACGACCCGGACCACGGTCGGGATCGGCGGCGCCGCGGAGAGCACCGACATGGTGCTCAACATCGGCCCCCAGCACCCCTCCACGCACGGCGTGCTGCGGCTGCGGCTGGTGCTGGACGGCGAGCGGATCGTCGCCGCGGAACCGGTGATCGGCTACATGCACCGCGGTGCGGAGAAACTCTTCGAGGCCCGCGACTACCGGCAGATCATCATGCTCGCCAACCGGCACGACTGGCTGTCGGCCTTCTCCAACGAGCTGGGCGTGGTCCTCGCCGTGGAGCGCATGCTCGGCATGGAGGTGCCCGTCCGCGCGGTGTGGACGCGCACCCTGCTCGCCGAACTGAACCGGGTCCTCAACCACCTGATGTTCCTCGGCTCCTATCCGCTGGAGCTCGGCGGGATCACCCCGGTCTTCTACGCGTTCCGCGAGCGCGAGGTGCTGCAGAACGTCATGGAGGAGGTCTCCGGCGGCCGCATGCACTACATGTTCAACCGCGTCGGCGGCCTCAAGGAGGACCTGCCGGCCGGCTGGACCGCACGCGCGCGTGCCGCCGTCTCCGCCGTGCGCTCCCGGACGGACGTCTTCGACGACCTGGTCCTCGGCAACGAGATCTTCCGCGGCCGCACCCGCGGCGTCGGCACCCTCACCCCGGAGGCCGTGCACGCTTATGGCGTGAGCGGGCCCATCGCGCGCGCCTCGGGCGTCGACTTCGACCTGCGCCGCGACGAGCCCTACCTGGCCTACGGCGAGCTCCAGGACACCCTGAAGGTCGTCACCCGCGCCGAGGGCGACTGCCTGGCCCGCTTCGAGTGCCTCCTGGAGCAGACCCACAACGCCCTGGACCTGGCCGACGTCTGCCTGGACCGTCTCGCCGACCTGCCGCCGGGACCGATCAACCAGCGGCTGCCGAAGGTCCTCAAGGCGCCCGAGGGCCACACCTACGCCTGGACCGAGAACCCGCTGGGCATCAACGGCTACTACCTCGTCAGCAAGGGCGAGAAGACCCCGTACCGGCTGAAACTGCGCTCCGCCTCCTACAACAACATCCAGGCCCTGACCGAGTTGCTGCCGGGAACGCTGGTGGCGGACATGGTCGCGATCCTCGGGTCGATGTTCTTCGTGGTGGGCGACATCGACAAATAAGGGCGGTCAGTGGGCAGACGGCACATCGCCGCCTCTCCGACGGAGCGTCTGGAGCAGCGCGTCCTTGAGGCCCACCGGCTGGAGCAGCCAGAGGAAGTCGCCCAGGCCGCCGGGGGCGGTGAGTTCGGCGGCCTCTCCCGCGGTCGCGAGGGCCCGCACGTATCCGGCGGGGTGCGTGGAGGCGAGCGTGAGCGGAGGGCGTGCGCCGGTCAGGCCGAGGGCGCGCAGAGCCTCGCGTTGGGTGCACAACAGCGCGTCGGGCAGCCTGAGCGCCGGGTCGAGCGCTGCGCACGCGTCCAGCGCGACGTGCGCGGTGATGTCGCACGCCCCGTCCGGCACGGGTGCCGTGGCCCGTCCCGCGCGGAAGCCGGTCAGCGTCCCGAACGGGGGGCGCGTGGCCAGGGTGTGCGCATAGTCCACGGCCACCGCGAGCCCCCGCTGGAGGCTGGTGACGGCGGACGCCCAGGCCCGGTCCCGGGGCAGCCCGATCTCCGCCCGCAGTCCCGGCTCCGCACCGAGCGGCCACCACTGAGCGAGCCACCGCGCGTCCGCGTCCGGCACCTGCTCGCCGAGCAGCTCGGCGCCGTCCGGGCGGACCAGCACCAGCCGGGTCACCCCGGCCGCGTCCACCTCGGCGACGTCGACGGGCACGTTGTCCAGCCACTCGTTGGCGAAGAGGAGCCCGGTGACCGTGCGGGGGAGCTCGGTCAGCCAGGTGATCCGGTCGGGCAGGCCAGGCGGGCGGTCGGCGAGTTCCACGGCGTACGCACGCGTGCGTGCCGCCACGTCCGCGGGCAGCGCCGCGAGCACCCCGGCGACCAGCTCGCCCCGGCCGGCGCCCATGTCGACGAAGTCCAGCGTCTCGGGGCGGCCCAGGGCCTCGTCCACCCGGCACAGCAGCTCGGCCACGGCCTCGGCGAACAGCGGTGACGCGTGCACCGACGTACGGAAGTGGCCGGCCGGGCCCTCCGGGCGGCGGTAGAAGCCGCCGGGGCCGTACAGGGCCGCCTCGGTGGCCGCACGCCAGCCACGTGCGTCGTCGGCCGTCTCTCGCGTCGCCTCATCCGTCACCGGCCCAGACTAGGCGCACAGGTGATCACCTTCTCCACCTTGCGGAGTACGCGTGCGGAACAGGGATCGGCCCTCCGGTTGACCCCTGCACCTATCACGCTTCCCTACGCTGGGTTACGTGCAGCGCCTCTATGACTTCCTCCGCAGGCACCCGACATGGGTCGACAGCTTCTGGGCCGTCGTCCTGTTCGGGATCTCCGCCGCGAGCGCCTGGAAGCTCGGGGCGAACCAGGGACACCACGGACCCAGGGCCGCCATGCTGGCCGTGTCCGTGGTGATGAGCGTCGTCGTCGCGCTGCGCCGTCGCTTCCCGGAGCCGATGCTGCTGCTGGCCGGGGCCACCGGCCTGGCCCAGCTGGTGCTGGACGTGGAGACCACCGTCGCCAACTTCGCCATGCTGGTGATCGTCTGCACGAACGCCGCCGTCGGCGCGCGCTGGGCGTCCCGGTTCGGCCTCTACGCCGGGCTGTGCGCGGCACCCCTGGCGCAGATCCGGTGGCCGCAGAAGGAGGCGAGCCTCGCGGGGCACCTCGCGATCGTGCTGTTCCAGACGGTGCCGTTCGTGCTCGCCTGGGTGCTCGGCGACTCCATGCGCACCCGCCGCGCCTACTTCGAGCAGCTCGAGGAGCGCGCCGCCCGGCTGGAGAAGGAGCGCGAGGCGCAGGCCAAGGTCGCGGTCGCCGCCGAGCGCGCCCGGATCGCGCGCGAGCTGCACGACGTGGTCGCGCACAACGTGTCCGTGATGGTGGTCCAGGCCGACGGCGCCGCCTACGTCCTCGACGCCGCCCCCGACCAGGCCAAGAAGGCCCTGGAGACGATCTCCTCCACCGGCCGCCAGGCCCTCGCCGAGATGCGCCGCCTGCTGGGCGTGCTGCGCACCGGGGAGCACCAGGAGGCCGGCGAGTACGTCCCGCAGCCCGACGTCGAGCAGATCGACGAGCTCGTCGAGCAGTGCCGCAGCTCCGGCCTGCCCGTCGACTTCAAGGTCGAGGGCACCCCGCGCCCGCTGCCCAGCGGCGTCGAACTCACGGCGTACCGGATCGTGCAGGAGGCGCTCACCAACACCCGCAAGCACGGCGGCCCCAACACGGGCGCCAGCGTGCGGCTGGTGTACTTCGACGACGGACTCGGCCTGCTGGTGGAGGACGACGGCAAGGGCGCCCCGCACGAGATGTACGAGGACGGCGGCGCCGACGGCCAGGGACACGGCCTGATCGGCATGCGCGAACGCGTCGGCATGGTGGGCGGCACCCTCGACGCGGGCCCCCGCCCTGGCGGAGGATTCCGCATCAGCGCCCTGCTCCCGCTCAAACCGGCGCACTGACGCAGACGCACGCCCCCGGCTGACACCTGTCACGCCCCCCGGAGAATCCCCGGGAATCCGCTGACAGACGGACAAAGACGGAAACGGAAGAGGACCCGATGACGATCCGCGTGATGCTCGTCGACGACCAGGTGCTGCTGCGCACCGGGTTCCGGATGGTGCTCGCGGCCCAGCCGGACATGGAGGTCGTCGCGGAGGCGGGCGACGGCGTCGAGGCCCTCCAGGTGCTGAGAGCCACCGCCGTGGACGTCGTCCTCATGGACGTGCGCATGCCCAAGCTGGACGGCGTGGAGGCCACCCGGCGCATCTGCGCGGAGCCCGACGCGCCCAAGGTGCTCATCCTGACCACCTTCGACCTGGACGAGTACGCCTTCTCGGGGCTGAAGGCGGGCGCCTCCGGCTTCATGCTCAAGGACGTGCCGCCGGGCGAGCTGCTGGCCGCCATCCGCTCCGTGCACAGCGGCGACGCCGTCGTCGCGCCCTCCACCACCCGGCGGCTGCTCGACCGTTTCGCGCCGATGCTGCCGTCCGCCGGCAAGGAGCCACGGCACGAGGAACTGGACCGGCTCACCGACCGTGAGCGCGAGGTGATGGTGCTGGTCGCCCAGGGCCTGTCGAACGGCGAGATCGCGGGCCGGCTGGTGCTGTCCGAGGCGACCGTGAAGACGCATGTGGGCCGCATCCTGACGAAGCTGGGGCTTCGGGACCGCGTGCAGGTGGTTGTGCTGGCCTATGAGACGGGGCTGGTGCGGGCGGGGGGCGGATACGGGTGAGGGGTGAGGGGTGAGGTGGGGCCGGGCGCCCAGGAGGGTGCCTGGTGCTGTTGGGTGGCGGGTGCGGGTGTCGTGTGGTTGCTCGCGCGGTTCCCCGCGCCCCTGAAGGGCGCTGCACCGAAGGGGCGTTGCACTGAAGGGGCTGTTGCAGTGGCAGGGCGTTGCCTCTAAGGGGCGGGTGTGGGGAGCCGGGTCACGAAGTCCGTGGTCGCTGTTCTCACGTCCTCGGCGGTCCATTCCAGGCCTGCCCCCGTCACCGTGACCTCGGTCATGGACAGGCCGGGGCCCTGGGCCTGCCATGCGTCCGGGAAGAGGTACGTGCCGGTCTGCTCGGCCTGGCTCGCCGCCGCCTCCATCAGGGTGCGGGGCTCGTACGGCAGCCAGACCTGGAACTGGTGGGTGTGCGGTTGCCCGGGGTGGACGCGGGACCAGGGCACGCCCGCCTCTGCGAAGCCCTCGCGCAGGGCCGCGGCGACCACGCGCGCGTGGCGGACGTAGTCCGGGAGGCGGGGCAGCTCGCGCTCCAGGCCTACGAGGGCCGCCAGGGCGGTCGGGAACTGCTGGAAGACCAGGCCGCCGTAGCGGTGGCGCCAGGTCTTCGCCTCCTCGACCAGGGACTTGGGGCCGGCCAGCGCGGCGCCGCCGAAGCCGTCGAGGGACTTGTAGAACGACACGTAGACGCTGTCCGCCAGATCCGCGATCTCGGGCAGGGACCGCCCGAGGTGGACGGTGGACTCCCACAGGCGCGCGCCGTCGAAGTGCACCACGGCGTCGCGCTCCCGCGCCGCCTCCACCAGCTCCGACAGCTCCGCCCAGGTGGGCAGCAGGAAACCGGCGTCCCGCAGGGGCAGCTCCAGCATCAGCGTCCCGAAGGGTTCCGCGAGGTCGCGTATCTCCTGGGCGGTGGGCAGCCGGGGCTCGCCGGTGACGCGCACGGTGCGCAGACCGGCCACCTCGCGCAGGGCGGCGCGCTCGTGCACCTCGGGATGGGCGAGGGCGTGCAGGGCGACCGTGGGGTTGCCGGTCCGGCCCGCCCAGCAGCGCAGGGCGACCTGCTGGGCCATCGTGCCGGTCGGGAAGAACGCGGCTGCCTCCGTGCTCAGCAGGGCCGCGACGCGCCCCTCCAGGGCCTCGACGACGCCATTGCCGTAGATGTCCGCCGGCTCGTCGAGGTCGTACACCTCGGGCGCCCCCTCCTGGAGCCGGGCCAGGCGCTCGCGCAGCGGGGCCCGCAG
Organism: Streptomyces sp. NPDC051987; assembly: GCF_040680735.1. Taxonomy (NCBI): domain Bacteria; kingdom Bacillati; phylum Actinomycetota; class Actinomycetes; order Kitasatosporales; family Streptomycetaceae; genus Streptomyces; species Streptomyces sp. NPDC051987. The sequence continues at coordinate 7,542 of NZ_JBFAXI010000147.1, forward strand.
GCCCAGGCGCGCGAGGACGCGGTCGGCCTTCCGGTAGGCGGCTGCGCGCCGCTCCCGCAGCTGCTCGTCGGCCGACCGGGGTTCGGCCGGCTGCTCGTCCTGGGGCGTCGCCGTGTCACTCATGCCGTGGATGATGCCGTGGCGGGGAGGCCGGGGGCACCCGGATTTTCCGCTCCGCCGATGTGACCGGTCACCCACAGCCTGTGGACAACCGATCGGGCCCGGACCGGATAGCGTTAACATGACGAGAAATCGTCCGGTACCCAGAGCGGACTGGAACGGGAAGGCCACCCTCGCGTGAGTACAGTCCAACAGCCAGACCCCAGCGACCGCCCCGCGCGGCTCACCGTCGGTGTCGTCGGCGCCGGCCGGGTGGGTCCCGCGCTGGCCGCGTCCCTGCAGCTCGCCGGGCACCGCCCGGTGGCCGTCTCGGGCGTCTCCGACACCTCCCGGCGGCGCGCCGAGGCGATGCTGCCCGACGTCCCGCTGGTGGCCCCCGCCGAGGTGCTCCAGCGCGCCGACCTGGTCCTGCTGACCGTCCCCGACGACGCGCTGCCCGGCCTGGTCGCCGGCCTCGCCGAGACCGGCGCCGTACGTCCCGGTCAGCTGCTCGTGCACACCTCCGGGCGGTACGGCGCGCGGGTCCTGGACCCGGCCCTGCGCGCGGGCGCGCTGCCACTGGCCCTGCACCCGGCGATGACCTTCACCGGGACCCCGGTGGACGTGCAGCGGCTGGCGGGCTGCTCGTTCGGGGTGACCGCGCCCGAGGAGCTGCGGCTGGCGGCCGAGGCCCTGGTCATCGAGATGGGCGGCGAACCGGAGTGGATCTCCGAGGAGAACCGCCCGCTCTACCACGCGGCCCTCGCCCTGGGCGCCAACCACCTGGTCACCCTGGTCGCCCAGTCCATGGAGCTGCTGCGCACCGCCGGTGTCGAGGCCCCCGACCGGATGCTCGGCCCGCTGCTCGGCGCCGCCCTGGACAACGCCCTGCGCTCCGGTGACGCGGCCCTGACCGGGCCGGTCGCCCGCGGGGACGCGGGCACCGTCGCCGCGCACGTCACGGAGTTGCGCAGGCACGCACCACAGGCCGTCGACGGCTACCTGGCGATGGCCCGCGCGACGGCCGACCGGGCGCTCGCGCACGGCCTGCTGAAGCCGGAGCTCGCCGAGGACCTGCTCGTCGTCCTCGCCGGCGGCTCCACCGGCGGCACCGGCCCGACCGGCACCAACGGCACCGAGGGGAACCCGCGATGAGCACCGCCCTGCTGCGCACCGCCGAGGAACTGCACGCGCGCGTGCGGCACGGACGCCGCGCCGTCGTGATGACCATGGGCGCCCTGCACGAGGGCCACGCCACCCTGATCCGCGCCGCGCGCGAGATCGCGGGCCCGGACGGCGAGGTCGTCGTCACGGTCTTCGTCAACCCGCTCCAGTTCGGCGCCGGCGAGGACCTCGACCGCTATCCGCGCACCCTGGACGCCGACCTCAAGATCGCCGAACAGGCGGGCGCCGACGCGGTCTTCGCCCCCTCGGTCGACGAGGTCTACCCGGGTGGGCAGCCCCAGGTGCGGGTCACCGCGGGACCGATGGGCGCGCTCCTGGAGGGCGCCTCCCGCCCCGGCCACTTCGACGGCGTCTGCACCGTCGTCGCGAAGCTGCTGCACCTCACCCGGCCCGACGCGGCCCTGTTCGGGCAGAAGGACGCCCAGCAGCTGGCCGTGATCCGGCGCATGGTCCGGGACCTGAACTTCGGCGTCGAGATCGTCGGCGTGCCGACCGTGCGCGAGGCCGACGGGCTCGCGCTGTCCAGCCGCAACCGCTACCTGTCAGCCGACGAGCGGCGCAGCGCGCTCGCGCTGTCCCGCGCGCTGTTCGCCGGCCGCGACCGGCACGCGGCCCAGGAGGCGCTGCGCGCGCGGGCGCTCGAGGTGCCCTCCACGCGGGCGCGCGCCGAGGCGCTCAGCGCCATAGGCGAGTCCCGCGCGGCCGCCGACGCGCACGCCGTCGCCAAGGCCGTGCCGAACGCCGCCGCCGCGGTCCGCGCGGCCGCCCGCCAGGTCCTGGACGAGGCCGCCCACTACGACCCGCCGGTCGAACTGGACTACCTCGCCCTGGTCGACCCCTCCGACTTCACCGAGATCGACGACGACTTCACCGGAGAGGCCGTCCTCGCCGTCGCCGCCCGGGTCGGGACGACCCGGCTGATCGACAACCTCCCGCTCACCTTCGGAACCCTCGGAGCCGCCTCGTGACCAGCACAGGCAACAGCACTGGCACCACCACAGGCATACGACTGCACGCGCCCGCGCCGGGGTGGAGCATCTCCGCCGACGTGGTCGTCGTGGGGTCCGGGGTGGCCGGGCTGACCGCGGCCCTGCGATGCCAGGCCGCCGGGCTCACCACCGTCGTCGTCACCAAGGCCCGCCTGGACGACGGCTCCACGCGCTGGGCGCAGGGCGGCATCGCCGCGGCCCTCGGCGAGGGCGACACCCCCGAACAGCACCTCGCGGACACCCTGGTGGCCGGCGCCGGCCTGTGCGACGAGGAGGCGGTACGGATCCTCGTCACCGAGGGCCCCGGCGCGGTACGGCGGCTCATCGACACCGGCGCCATCTTCGACGAGTCGTCCGAGGGCGGACTCGACCTCACCCGTGAGGGCGGCCACCACCGGCGCCGGATCGCGCACGCGGGCGGAGACGCCACCGGCGCCGAGGTGTCCCGGGCCCTGGTCGAAGCGGTCCGCGCACGCGGGCTGCGCGCCATCGAGAACGCGCTCGTCCTCGACCTGCTGACCGACGCCGAGGGCCGCACGGCCGGTGTCACCCTGCACGTCATGGGCGAGGGACAGCACGACGGCGTGGGCGCCGTGCACGCTCCCGCGGTCGTCCTCGCCACCGGCGGCATGGGCCAGGTGTTCTCCGCGACCACCAACCCCTCGGTGTCGACCGGCGACGGCGTGGCGCTGGCCCTGCGCGCGGGTGCGGAGGTCAGCGACCTGGAATTCGTGCAGTTCCACCCGACCGTGCTGTTCCTCGGCCCCGACGCCGAGGGCCAGCAGCCGCTGGTCTCCGAGGCGGTGCGCGGCGAGGGCGCCCACCTGGTCGACGCGGACGGCACGCGCTTCATGGTGGGCCAGCACGAACTGGCCGAACTGGCGCCCCGGGACATCGTCGCCAAGGGGATCCTGCGCCGGATGCTGGAGCAGGGCGCCGAGCACATGTACCTGGACGCCCGGCACTTCGGCGCCGACATGTGGGAACACCGCTTCCCGACCATCCTGGCCGCCTGCCGGGCCCACGGCATCGACCCGGTCACCGAGCCCATCCCGATCGCCCCCGCCGCCCACTACGCCTCCGGCGGCGTGCGCACCGACGCGCGGGGGCGCACGACCGTCCCCGGGCTCTACGCGTGCGGCGAGGTCGCCTGCACCGGCGTGCACGGCGCGAACCGGCTCGCCTCCAACTCCCTTCTCGAAGGCCTCGTCTACGCCGAGCGCATCGCCGCCGACATCACCGCGGCCCGCGCGGAGCACGGCCTGCACGCGCGGGTGCCCGCACCGGTCCCGCACCCCGAGAAGCCCGCGCACCCGCTGCTCGCCGCCGAGACGCGCTTCGCCATCCAGCGGACAATGACCGAGGGCGCCGGCGTGCTGCGCTCCGAGGAGTCCCTGGCCAGGGCCGCCGAACAACTCCAGCGGCTGCACACGGACGCCCGTGACGCCCTGGCCGAGAACGGCAAGACCGCCGAGCCGGGCGTCGACACCTGGGAGGCCACCAACCTCCTGTGCGTCGCGCGCGTGCTCGTCGAGGCGGCCCGCCGCCGCGAGGAGACCCGCGGCTGCCACTGGCGCGAGGACCACGCCGACCGTGACGACGCCACCTGGGGCCGCCACATCGTCGTACGGCTGAATCCGGACCGTTCACTGGCCGTGCGCACCACCGACACCGCAGACTTCCCCCCTACCCGGCCGCACCAGCCACACCAGGAGCAGTGACAGACGTGAGCACCAACGACCTTCCCCTCGCCGACGGCGGCGGCTGCGGCGACGGCTGTGCCTGTGGCGCCGAGGGCGACGAGGAGTACCTGGAGTGCGGGCTCGACCCCGCGCTCGCCGAGCTGCTGGCCGCCGCCGGACTCGACCCCGTGGAGGTCGAGGACATCGCCAACGTGGCCATCCAGGAGGACCTCGCGGGCGGCGTGGACGTGACGACCGTCGCGACCATCCCCGAGGACGCCGTCGCCACCGGCGACTTCGTCGCCCGCGAGGCCGGGGTCGTGGCGGGCCTGCGGGTCGCCGAGGCCGTGGTCTCGGTGGTCTGCGCCGACGAGTTCGAGGTCGAGCGGCACGTCGAGGACGGCGACCGGGTCGAGGCCGGGCAGAAGCTGCTCTCGATCACCACCCGCACCCGCGACCTGCTCACCGCCGAGCGCAGCGCGCTGAACATCCTGAACCGGCTGTCCGGCATCGCGACCGCCACGCGCGCGTGGGCGGACGCCCTGGAGGGCACGCGGACCCGCGTGCGGGACACCCGCAAGACCACCCCGGGACTCAGGTCGCTGGAGAAGTTCGCGGTGCGCAGCGGCGGTGGCGTCAACCACCGCATGTCGCTCTCCGACGCGGCGCTGGTCAAGGACAACCACGTGGTCGCCGCCGGCGGCGTCGGCCAGGCCTTCAAGGCGGTCCGGGAGATGTTCCCGGAGCTGGCCATCGAGGTCGAGGTCGACACCCTGCACCAGCTGCGCGAGGTCGTCGACGCGGGCGCCGACCTGATCCTGCTGGACAACTTCACGCCGGGGGAGTGCGAGGAGGCCGTCGCGATCGTCGACGGGCGCGCGCTCCTTGAGGCGTCCGGGCGGCTCACGCTCCACAACGCGCGGGCGTACGCCGAGACCGGCGTGGACTTCCTGGCCGTCGGCGCCCTCACCCACTCCTCGCCGATCCTGGACATCGGCCTGGACCTGCGCGAGGCGGAGTGACCCCATGCTGCTCACGATCGACGTCGGCAACACGCACACCGTCCTCGGGCTCTTCGACGGCGAGGACATCGTCGAGCACTGGCGCATCTCCACGGACGCGCGCCGTACCGCGGACGAGCTGGCGGTGCTCCTCCAGGGCCTGATGGGCATGCACCCGCTGCTCGGCGACGAGCTGGGCGACGGCATCGACGGGATCGCGATCTGCGCGACCGTGCCGAGCGTGCTGCACGAGCTGCGCGAGGTCACCCGGCGGTACTACGGCGATGTGCCGGCGGTGCTGGTGGAGCCGGGGGTGAAGACGGGAGTGCCGATCCTCACCGACAACCCCAAGGAGGTCGGCGCGGACCGGATCATCAACGCGGTCGCCGCCGTCGAGCTGTTCGGGGGGCCGGCGATCGTCGTCGACTTCGGTACGGCGACGACCTTCGACGCGGTGTCCGCGCGCGGGGAGTACGTGGGCGGGGTGATCGCCCCCGGTATCGAGATCTCCGTGGAGGCGCTGGGCGTCAAGGGCGCGCAGCTGCGGAAGATCGAGGTGGCTCGGCCGCGGAGTGTGATCGGCAAGAACACGGTGGAGGCCATGCAGGCGGGCATCGTGTACGGGTTCGCCGGGCAGGTCGACGGAGTGGTCGGGCGGATGGCGCGGGAGTTGGCGGACGATCCGGACGACGTGACGGTGATCGCGACGGGGGGGTTGGCGCCGATGGTGCTGGGGGAGTCGTCGGTGATCGACGAGCATGAGCCGTGGCTGACGCTGGTGGGGCTGCGGTTGGTGTACGAGCGGAACGTGTCGCGTATGTGAGCGGCCCCGGTGGGGGGGTGGGGGCGGGCCGGCCGGGTCTCGCCCCCGCCGCCCCTACCCGTCCCGTCCCGTCCTTCCAGGGGGTGGGCCCCCTTCGACCGCCCGGCTCGGGGGCTGGG
>NZ_JBFAXI010000148.1:0-12775 GCF_040680735.1 Streptomyces sp. NPDC051987
CACGTGCCCGCACAGCGCGGTGAAGCAGGAAGCCCCCGGAAGGGTCAGACGACCCAGGCTGGAATCCCTGGACTTTAGGCCAGGGAGCACGTCAAATCATTCACACCAACCTCCGGGCTTGACCACCCGGGCCGCGGAGTCACGGGCGGCCGCGGCGGTCTGGGCGGTGGCGTAGGCGTGGCCGGCGGCGCGGATCGTGTCGGCGCCCGCGAGGCCGGCCTCGGAGCGCGCCACCGTGGCGTCGCCCCGGCCTCCGCCGCCGCCAAGTGGAACGCGATCAAGCGACTGCGTGGGCACCCACTCCGGCGGCCAGGTGGGCTGACAGGCCCTCAACTCGATGTGTTTCCCGGCCGGGACCAAGGTGGCCACCGAGCACGGCAGCAAACCGATCGAAGAGGTGAGGGCGGGCGAAAGGGTCTGGTCCGAGAACCCCGAGACCGGACAGCGCCGCCTGCGGCGCGTCGTCGGGGTGACCCAGCGCACCACCGACGCCCTGGTCTCCGTGGACATCGGCGGGGAAACCGTACGGGCCACTCCGGAGCACCCCTTCTGGGTGACCGGGAAGGGGTGGACGGGGGCCGAGTCGCTGCACCCCGGGGACCGGCTGCGCACCCTGGACGGCACCGACGCGCCCGTCAGGTCGGTCCGGCGGGCCCCGGTCCGCACCCAGGTGTTCAACTTCGAGGTGGAAGGTGATCACACCTACTTCGTCGGCGGACCGCGCGTACTGGTGCACAACGCCTGCACACTGTGGCCCAACACGATGTCCGCCACGCTCGACGAGGAACTCGCACTGGCCGAACGGCTGGGCGTGCGTCCGGCGAAACCGGGCACCGCGGACTGGGACAAGTACATCGACATGGACGGCGAGCCCATCAAGTGGGCCGTGCTGCAGGACGGGGACCTGGTGATCATGCCGAAGATGGTGCAGGGGCGGGAGCTCTCCCACCCGGTGCTGAGCGGAGGCGCGGCGGTGCGGGCCGCGGGCGAGGCCGAGATCGCCGGCGGGAACGGCCAGTACTTCGGTCTGCGCATCGACAGCCACAGCGGCCACTTCTTCAAGCCGGGCGACCCGTTCTGGGCACCCGGCGGCGGAGCGGAACAGCTGGGCAAGGAGATGTTCGAGGCGGCCGGGGTGCACTTCGGATGAGTGGTCTCTTCGACGGACTCGACAGGCTGGACCTGGACGCGCACGCGCGTCGCTGGTCGGCACCGGAAGCGCTGCGCACCGACGGCGCGGTGAGCGAGTGGATCGGCGCCGCGCAGATGTTCGCCGCCCGCATCCAGCAGGACCCGGCCCGGCTCACCGGTGACCAGTGGCGGGCGGTCGCCGAGGCGTGGCCCGCCCTGCTGGCCGCCGCCGAGCGCGCGACCGGTGTGCAGCACAACGAATGGCTGTTGCGCGATCTCTGGCTCAGGGCCTCCCTGCTGAAGGAGCTTACGGAGACCGGCTCGGCACCGGACGTCCCCCTGCTGCAACCGGGCCCGATTCTCGACCGGGCCCTCGACGCCATGCCGACGGACCCGGACACGGCCGCCGCGCTCGCCCCGCGCTGGCGGGAGCTGGACCGCGCGCAGGTGCTCTCCCTGCGCATGGTCCGCCGGCTGCTCGGACCCGCCCGAGCGGTGGCGCCGCTGCTGGCGGACCACCCGCGGCGGGGCGAGTTCGAGGCGTGGGAGCGGATCGCCGACAGCCTGCCGTAACCCGGCGGCGAGAGCAGCCGAGGGCGCCCCCTGCCACAGGAGGCGCCCTCGGTGTCGTGCAAGGTCCCTTATCGGGGCGTCACTTGTTGATGCCGCCGATGTGGTGGACGCGGAGCATGTTGGTGGTGCCGGCGACGCCGGGGGGCGAGCCGGCCGTGATGATGACGGTGTCGCCCGGGTTGAAGCGGCTGATCTTCGCGATCTCCTGGTCGACCATGTCGACCATCTCGTCCGTGGTGTTCACGAACGGCACCACGTGCGACTCCACGCCCCAGCTGAGGGTGAGCTGGTTGCGGGTGTTCTCGTCGGTGGTGAAGGCGATGATCGGCTGCTGCGCACGGTAGCGGGAGAGACGGCGGGCCGTGTCACCGGACTGGGTGAAGGCCACCAGGCCCCGGCCGCCGAGGAAGTCGGCGATCTCGCAGGCCGCGCGGGCCACCGAACCACCCTGCGTGCGCGGCTTCTTGCCCGGGACGAGCGGCTGCAGGCCCTTGCTGAGCAGCTCCTGCTCGGCCGCCGAGACGATCTTCGACATCGTCTTGACGGTCTCCACCGGGTACGCGCCCACGCTGGACTCGGCGGACAGCATGACCGCGTCGGCGCCGTCCAGGATCGCGTTGGCCACGTCGGAGGCCTCGGCGCGGGTCGGGCGCGAGTTGGTGATCATCGACTCCATCATCTGGGTCGCCACGATCACCGGCTTGGCGTTGCGCCGGCACAGCTCGATCAGGCGCTTCTGCACCATGGGGACCCGCTCCAGCGGGTACTCGACGGCGAGGTCGCCACGGGCCACCATCACACCGTCGAACGCCATCACGACGTCCTCCATGTTCTGCACCGCCTGCGGCTTCTCCACCTTGGCGATGACGGGGACCCGGCGGCCCTCCTCGTCCATGATCCGGTGGACGTCGTCGACGTCCTTGGCGTCCCGGACGAAGGACAGCGCGACCAGGTCGCAGCCCATGCGCAGCGCGAACCGCAGGTCCTCGATGTCCTTCTCGCTGAGCGCGGGCACGTTGACGGCCGCACCGGGCAGGTTGATGCCCTTGTGGTCGGAGACGACACCGCCCTCGATGACGATCGTCCGCACCCGCGGACCCTCGACGTCCACGACCTTCAACTCGACGTTGCCGTCGTTGATGAGGATCTGGTCGCCGCGCGAGACGTCGCCCGGCAGGCCCTTGTAGGTGGTACCGCAGATGGTCTTGTCGCCCGGGACGTCCTCGGTCGTGATGACGAACTCGTCACCGCGCTCCAGCTCCACCGGTCCCTCGGCGAAGGTCTCCAGGCGGATCTTCGGGCCCTGCAGGTCGGCGAGGACGCCGATGGCACGGCCGGTCTCCTTGGCGGCGGCCCGGACGCGGTCGTACCGCCCCTGGTGCTCGGCGTGGGAGCCGTGGCTGAAGTTGAACCGGGCCACGTTCATACCCGCCTCGATCATGGCGACGAGCATCTCGTGGGTGTCGACCGCGGGGCCGAGAGTACAGACGATTTTCGAACGGCGCATGGGGCGATCCTATCGGTTTGTTTCGCTACGGAATATTCCGTCTGGTGGAAGATACAAATGGGCGCTAATGTGCTCAGCTGTTAATTCCGCCCGGTCCCGATCCGGTACCGACGAGCGCGTACGTCTGGGTCGCGATCTCCAGTTCCTCGTCCGTCGGCACCACCGCGACCGCGACCCGCGCCCCGGCGGGGGATATCAGACGTGGCTCGTCCGCCCGTACGGCGTTCAGCTCCGGGTCGACCGCGAGACCCAGCTGCTCCAGGCCCGCCACGGCGGCCGCGCGCACCGGGGCCGCGTTCTCGCCGACGCCCGCCGTGAAGGCCACCGCGTCCACCCGGCCGAGGACGGCGCAGTACGCGCCGATGTACTTCTTCAGGCGGTGAATGTAGATGTCGAAGGCGAGCCGCGCCTCGTCGTCGCCCTCGTCGATCCGGCGCCGGATCTCCCGCATGTCGTTGTCACCGCACAGACCGAACAGACCACTCCTCTTGTTGAGAAGAGTGTCGATCTCGTCCATGGACATTCCGCCAACCCGCGTCAAATGGAAAATGACGGCCGGGTCCAGATCGCCGGAACGGGTGCCCATCACCAGCCCCTCCAAGGGCGTCAGCCCCATGGAGGTGTCCACGCACCGGCCGCCCTCGACGGCCGACGCGGACGCGCCGTTGCCGAGGTGCAGCACGATCACGTTCACCTCTTCGGGTGTCCTTCCCAGCAGCCGCGCGGTCGCCCGGGACACGTACGCGTGCGAGGTGCCGTGGAAGCCGTAGCGGCGGATCCGGTACCGGTCCGCGATCTTCGGGTCGATCGCGTAACGCGCCGCCGACTCCGGCATCGTCGTGTGGAACGCCGTGTCGAAGACCGCCACCTGCGGCAGGTCCGGGCGCAGCGCCCGCGCCGTGCGGATGCCGGTCAGGTTGGCCGGGTTGTGCAGCGGGGCGACCGGGATCAGCCGTTCGATCTCGGCGAGCACCGCGTCGTCGATCACCGTCGGCTCGGTGAAGAACATCCCGCCGTGCACCACCCGGTGCCCGATCGCGGCCAGCTCCGGCGAGTCCAGCCCCAGCCCGTCCCGCGTCAGCTCCTCCGCCACGGCCTTCAGGGCGGCCTCGTGGTCGGCGATCGGGCCGTCCTGTTCGCGGGTGTCCCCGCTGCCGAGGCAGGTGTGCCGGAGCCGGGAGGTCTGTTCGCCGATGCGCTCGACCAGCCCGACCGCCAGCCGGCTGCTGTCCCGCATGTCCAGCAGCTGGTACTTCACCGACGAGGAGCCGGAGTTGAGGACGAGGACACGGGTCGCACTGGGGGTCACTGGGCGGTTGCCTTCTCGCTCGGGGCCGCGGCCGGGGACACGGCCGGACTCTGGGCCTGGATCGCCGTGATGGCGACGGTGTTGACGATGTCCTGGACGAGTGCGCCCCGGGACAGGTCGTTGACGGGCTTGCGCAGCCCCTGCAGCACCGGCCCGACCGCGATCGCGCCGGCCGACCGCTGCACGGCCTTGTAGGTGTTGTTGCCGGTGTTCAGGTCCGGGAAGATCAGCACGCTGGCCTGCCCGGCGACCTCCGAGCCCGGCAGCTTGGTGGCGGCCACGGACGGCTCCACGGCCGCGTCGTACTGGATCGGCCCCTCGATCTTCAGGTCCGGCCGGCGGGCGCGGGCCAGCTCGGTCGCCTCCCGCACCTTGTCCACGTCCGCCCCCGAACCCGAGGTGCCCGTGGAGTACGACAGCATCGCGATCCGCGGCTCCACGCCGAACCGGGCGGCGGTGACGGCCGACTGGACCGCGATGTCGGCGAGCTGCTCGGCGTTCGGGTCGGGGTTGACCGCGCAGTCGCCGTATACCAGCACCTTGTCCGCGAGGCACATGAAGAAGACGGACGAGACGATCGACGACCCCGGCGTGGTCTTGATGATCTCGAAGGCCGGACGGATGGTCGCCGCCGTGGAGTGCACCGACCCGGAGACCATGCCGTCCGCGAGACCCTCCTGCACCATCAGGGTGCCGAAGTAGTTGACGTCGGAGACCACGTCGTAGGCCAGCTCCACGGTCACCCCGCGGTGGGCGCGGAGCAGGGCGTACCGCTCGGCGAAGCCGTCGCGCAGCGGGGAGGTGGCCGGGTCGATCAGCTGGGCGTCGCCGAGGTCGACACCCAGGTCGGCGGCCTTCTTGCGGATCTGGTCGACGGGGCCGAGCAGGGTGATGTCACACACCCCCCGGCGCAGCAGCACCTCCGCCGCGTGCAGCACCCGCGCCTCGGTCCCCTCCGGCAGCACCACCCGGCGCTTGTCCGCACGCGCCTGCTCCAGGAGCTTGTGCTCGAACATCATCGGGGTGAGCCGGCCGGTGCTCGGCGCCGAGACCCGCTTGTTGAGGCCGGCGGTGTCGACGTACCGCTCGAACAGGCCGAGCGCGGTCTCCGCCTTGCGCGGGGTGGCCGCGTTCAGCCTGCCCTCCAGGGAGAACAGCTGGGCGGCGGTCGGGAAGCTGTTGCCGGGCACCGAGATGACCGGGGTGCCCGGGGCGAGGCGGGCGGCGAGGGTGAGGATCTCGTCGCTGGGCCGCTCGTTCAGGGTGAGCAGCACACCGGCTATCGGCGGGGTGCCGGCGCTGTGCGCGGCCAGCGAGCCGACGACCAGGTCGGCGCGGTCGCCGGGCGTCACGACCAGGCAGCCCGGGGTCAGGGCGGGCAGGAAGTTCGGCAGCATCGCACCGCCGAACACGAAGTCCAGCGCGTCCCGGGCGAGCCCCGAGTCGTCGCCGAGCAGCACCTTCGCACCGAGCGCGTGGGTGATCTGGGCGACCGTCGGCGCGGAGAGCGCGGGCTCGTCCGGCAGCACGTACACCGGCACCGGCAGCTTCCCGTCGATCCGCTCGGCCAGCTGGTCCCGGTCCTCGCGGGCGACCCGGTTGGCGATCATCGCCAGCACGTCGCAGCCGAGCCCGTCGTAGGCCCGGAAGGCGTTCCACGTCTCCGCGAGCACCGACTCCGCGCTCTGGTCGCGGCCCCCGACCACCGGGATCACGGAGGCGCCGAACTCGTTGGCGAGCCGGGCGTTGAGGGACAGCTCGTCGGCGAACTGGCTGTCGGCGAAGTCGGTCCCCAGGACGAGGACGACGTCGTAGTCGCGGGCGACCAGGTGGAAGCGGTCCACAAGGGTGGCGACCAGTTCGTCGGCGCCGCGCTCGGCCTGGAGCGCCGAGGCCTCGTGGTAGTCCATGCCGTAGACGGTCGCCGGGTCCTGGGAGAGGCGGTACCGCGCCCGTAGCAGTTCGAAGAGACGGTCGGGATCGTCGTGGACGAGGGGCCGGAACACCCCGACCCGGTCGACCTGCCGGGTCAGCAGCTCCATCACGCCCAGCTCGACCACCTGGCGGCCGTCGCCGCGGTCGATCCCGGTCACGTACACGCTGCGCGTCACGTGTGCACTCCGTTCCGTCCTCGCCGTGTCAGAAAAAGCGGGTACAAAAATCGCCCACCGGGGTGAGCGGAACCCTCTTGACAATACCCCTGGGCCTGGTTATGACGCCCGTCGCGGAATCGTCGGTGCCGGGCGCGGCATGAAACAATCGGATCGGCTCACCGGCAACGACAGCGAGCAGGAGACACACCACCATGCGCATCGGAGTTCTCACCGCAGGCGGCGACTGCCCCGGCCTGAACGCCGTCATCCGATCGGTGGTACATCGGGCTGTCGCCCAGTACGACGACGAGGTCATCGGTTTCGAGGACGGCTTCCGGGGGCTGCTCGACGGCCACTACGTCCCCCTCGACCTGGACGCGGTCGGCGGCATCCTGGCCCGCGGCGGCACGATCCTCGGCTCCTCGCGACTGGAGCGGGACCGGCTGCGCGAGGCCTGCGAGCGGGCCACCGACATGGTCGAGGAGTTCGGCATCGACGCGCTGATCCCGATCGGCGGCGAGGGCACGCTGACCGCGGCGCGCATGCTGTCGGACGCGGGCCTGCCGGTCGTCGGCGTCCCGAAGACCATCGACAACGACATCTCGTCCACGGACCGCACCTTCGGCTTCGACACGGCGGTCGGTGTCGCCACGGAGGCGATGGACCGCCTCAAGACGACCGCCGAGTCCCACCAGCGGGTGATGGTCGTCGAGGTGATGGGCCGGCACGCCGGCTGGATCGCCCTGGAGTCCGGGATGGCCGCCGGCGCCCACGGCATCTGCCTGCCCGAGCGGCCCTTCGACCCCGCCGACCTGGTCAAGATGGTCGAGGAGCGGTTCGCCCGCGGCAAGAAGTTCGCCGTGGTGTGCGTGGCGGAGGGCGCCCATCCCGCCGAGGGCACGATGGACTACGGCAAGGGCGAGATCGACCAGTACGGCCACGAGCGCTTCCAGGGCATCGGCACGGCCCTGGCGTACGAACTGGAGCGCAGGCTCGGCAAGGAGGCCAAGCCGGTCATCCTCGGGCACGTCCAGCGGGGCGGCACGCCGACGGCGTACGACCGCGTCCTCGCGACGCGGTTCGGGTGGCACGCGGTGGAGGCGGCGCACCGGGGCGACTTCGGGAAGATGACCGCGCTGCGGGGGACGGACATCGAGATGGTGCCGCTCGCGGAGGCGGTGACCGAGTTGAAGACGGTGCCGAAGGACCGGATGGACGAGGCCGAGTCCGTGTTCTAGGGCTGGGGTTCCGTTTCGGGCTGCGCGTGTGCAGGCGGTCGCTCGCGCCGTTCCTCGCGCCCCTCAGGGGCGCTTGTCCTCCACCTTGTTCCAGAAGTGGCCGACGATCTCCGTCAGGAAATCCCTTCCCCTGGTCTCGGCTGCATCGGCCGTCGGGATGTTCCCCCAGGCCAGGGCTGCGGTCATACGGCCCTGGTAGTCCTCGTGCAGTTCGCGCAGGGTGTCCTCGATCAGGCGTTTGTCGAGGGGGAGCAGCTTGCTCACCTGGCGGACGCAGGCCTGCCAGCGCGTGGTGACCGCGTTGCGCAGCAGCTCCGCCAGTCTCTCCTCCTTGCCGGTGACGGTGACGAAGTCCGGCAGGGACAGGCGGAGCGTGTCGGCGAGGAGGGCGGACTGCCGCTGCGTGCCCTGCCACCCCTCGTCCTCCTCCATCGCGAGATAGGCGCCGAGGTCGAGGCCGACCGCCGGTGCCACGTCCTCCGGGGCCAGCCCCCGGGCGATCCGGTGCTCGCGCAGGGTGCGCGGGCGGTCGGTCAGGTCGCCCGGGGTGCACCACAACGCCCCCGCGAGAGCGATGAGTTCGGGGCTGGTCGGGTTCGTCGCACCCTGCTCCCAGGCACGCACGAGATCCGGCGTGACGTACGGCAGCCCGTAGGACGCCCGCAGGTCGTGGGCCACCTGCTCGGGCCCCATGCCGAGAGCGGCGCGGATGCTGCGGGCGGCGGGGGCGTTGAAGGGGGGACCTGGCTGGTTCGGCAGAGCTGGGGGTCGGCGCACAGCCGACAAGGTACGGGTGCCCGGGGCAATTGACTACGGTCCGTTCGGCCAGGAACACGGATGGTGTGAGCGCACGGACTCGACCGTACGGCCGACCTGTTCATCCCTTGACGCCGCCCCCGAGCGCGAAACCACCTCCCAACCGGCGCGTCACCAGCACAGGGCCCGGGCCGCCGCCCTCACCGCCCCCGCCCCCACCGATAGACCAGCTCAGGCCGCCCCACCTGTCCGTACAGCGGGCTTCGGCCCGCCCGGCCCGCCTCCACCAGGTGTTCCAGGTACCGCCGGGCCGTGATCCGGGAGATGCCCACGCTCTCGGCCAGCGCCGCCGCGGTCAGTCCCTGCTCCGCCTCCCGCAGCGCGACCGTGACCCGTTCCAGCGTGGGCGCGCTCAGGCCCTTGGGGAGGGCCGCCGGTGACGGGGCGCGCAGGGCGGCCAGTGCCCGGTCCACCTCGTCCTGGCCGCTCGCCTCGCCGACCGCCGCGCGGAACTCCGAGTACCGGGTCAGCCGGTCCCGCAGCGTCGCGAAGGTGAACGGCTTCAGGACGTACTGGACGACACCCAGGGAGACGCCCTCCCGCACCACCGCCAGATCGCGCGCCGACGTCACCGCTATGACGTCGGCCTGATGCCCGGCCGCCCGCAGCGACCGGGCCAGCTGCAGGCCGTGCACGTCCGGCAGGTGCAGGTCCAGCAGGAGCAGGTCCACCGGCGTGCGGTCCAGGATCCGCCGCGCCTCCGCGCCCGTGTGCGCCTTGCCCACCGCCACGAACCCCGGCACCCGGCCCACGTACATCACGTGCGCGTCCGCCGCCACCGGATCGTCCTCGACGACCAGGACGCGGATCGGCTCCCCGGCCATCACGCGCCACCCCTCGCCACTGACGCCCGCAACGGCAGCCGTACCTCGAACACCGCACCGCCCTGAGGAGCCTCCGTCACCGTCAGGGTGCCGTCCAGCCGTACCACCGCCTGGCGGACCAGGGCCAGGCCGAGGCCCCGGCCGCCCGGTCCGGCCGGCTTCGTCGAGAAACCGCGCTGGAAGACCAGCTCCGCGTGGGCGGGGTCCACCCCCGCACCCGTGTCCGTCACCCGCATCACCAACTCGGCTTCCTCCGCGTACGCGGTCACCGTCACCCGTGCCCCGGCCGTCCCCTGAGCCGCGTCCACCGCGTTGTCGATCAGGTTGCCGAGGATGGTGACCAGATCGCGCGCCGACAGGCTCTCCGGTAGCAAACCGTCATCCAGCCGGCTCTCGTCCGAGACCACCAGCTCCACGCCCCGCTCGTTCGCCTGCGCGGTCTTGCCCAGCAGCAGCGCGGCCAGGACCGGTTCGCTGACCGCGGCCACCACCTGGTCCGTCAGCGCCTGCGCCAGCTCCAGCTCCGCCGTCGCGAAGTCGACCGCCTCCGCCGCCCGGCCCAGTTCGATCAGCGACACCACCGTGTGCAGGCGGTTCGCCGCCTCGTGCGCCTGCGAGCGCAGCGCCTGCGTGAAGCCGCGTTCCGAGTCCAACTCGCCCATGAGCGACTGGAGTTCGGTGACGTCCCGGAGCGTGACCACCGTGCCGCGGCGCTCACCGCCCGACACCGGGGACGTGTTCACCACCAGCACCCGGTCCGCCGTCAGGTGTACCTCGTCCACCCGCGGCTCCGAGGAGAGCAGTGCGCCGGTGAGCGGAGCCGGCAGGCCCAGCGCGGCCACCGAGCGGCCGATCACGTCCCCCTCCGGGTGCACGCCCAGCAGCTCCCGCCCCCCGTCGTTGATCAGCGCCACCCTGTACTGTCCGTCCAGCATCAGCAGCCCCTCGCGCACCGCGTGCAGCGCCGCCTGGTGGTAGTCGTGCATGTGGCTCAGCTCGGCCGCGTTCATGCCGTGGGTGTGGCGGCGCAGGCGCGCGTTGATCACGTACGTGCCCAGCGCGCCCAGCAGCAGCGCGCCCGCCGCGACCCCCAGCAGCGCCGTCACCTGCTCCTGGGCCCGCTCGCTGATCGCCTCCACCTTGATGCCGGCGCTCACCAGGCCGATCACCCGGTTGTTCTCCTCCACCGGGGTGACCGTGCGCACGGAGTCGCCGAGGGTGCCCTTGTAGGTCTCGCTGTAGGTGTGGCCCAGCTGGGCCGCCTCGATGTGGCCGAGGTAGTGCCTGCCGATCTGGTTCCGGTCGGGGTGGGTCCAGCGGATGCCGTCCGGGGTCATGATCGTGACGAAGTCGACCTCCGTGTCCCGCATCACCTGGAGGGCGTACGGCTGCAGCTTTGCCGAGGGGTCCGCGGTGTGGATGGCCGCGCGGACCGAGGGGGCGTCGGCCACCGACCGGGCCACCGCCGTGGCCTGCCGGGTCGCCGCCTCCTCGGCCTGGTGGCGGTCGCTGACGTACGTGAACAGCGCGTAACCGGCGACCACGACCGCTATCAGCACGGCCTGCATGGCGAACAGCTGGCCGGCCAGGCTGCGAGGGCGGGGGACGGACGGAAAACGCATGTCAGCAGTGTGCCTCCCGGGCCGGGCGTGAACTCAATGAACGGAAGGGTGACCGCCCTCACAGACCGGGAGATAGTCACGGCATCCCCCACACTCCCCGGACGTGAGCCGCACGCCGGTCGTACCGACGAAGACGTCAAGGAGGCGAGCCGTGACGACGACGCCTACGGCACCATCCGCCGTGAAGAGAGACCGCACCCACTACCTGTACATCGCGGTGATCGCCGCGGTCGCCCTCGGTATCGCGGTCGGCCTCATCTGGCCCGACGCGGGGGTGCAGCTCAAGCCCCTCGGTACCGGTTTCGTCAACCTCATCAAGATGATGATCTCGCCGATCATCTTCTGCACGATCGTGCTCGGGATCGGGTCCGTGCGGAAGGCCGCCAAGGTCGGTGCCGTCGGTGGCATCGCGCTCGGCTACTTCCTGGTGATGTCGCTGGTGGCGCTCACCATCGGCCTGGTGGTGGGCAACATCCTGCACCCCGGTGACGGGCTGCACATCACCAACGCCCTCAAGGCCACCGGACACGCCCAGGTGGACTCCGAGGCGCTCGGTCCCGTCGACTTCGTGCTGTCGATCATCCCGACCACGTTCGTCTCCGCCTTCACCGAGGGCCAGGTGCTGCAGACGCTGCTGATCGCGCTGCTCGCCGGGTTCGCGCTGCAGGCCATGGGGTCCGCCGGACAGCCGGTGCTGCGGGGCGTCGAGCACATCCAGCGGCTCGTCTTCCGCATCCTGGGCATGATCATGTGGGCCGCGCCGATCGGTGCGTTCGGTGCGATCGCCGCGGTGGTCGGGTCCGCCGGGCTCGACGCGCTCAAGAGCCTCGCCGTGCTGATGCTCGGCTTCTACATCACCTGCGCGCTGTTCGTCTTCGTGGTGCTCGGCGCGGTGCTCCGGGTCGTCTCCGGGCTCAACATCCTCGCCCTCTTCAAGTACCTCGCGCGCGAGTTCCTGCTGATCCTGTCCACCTCCTCCTCCGAGTCCGCGCTGCCGCGGCTCATCGCGAAGATGGAGCACCTGGGCGTCAGCAAGCCGGTCGTCGGCATCACCGTGCCGACCGGGTACTCCTTCAACCTCGACGGCACCATGATCTACATGACCATGGCGTCGCTGTACATCGCCGACGCCCTCGGTACGCCGATGTCGGTCGGCGAGCAGATCCCGCTGCTCCTCTTCCTGCTGCTGGCCTCGAAGGGCGCGGCGGGCGTCAGCGGCGCCGGTCTCGCCACGCTGGCCGGCGGCCTGCAGTCGCACAAGCCCGCGCTGGTGGACGGCGTCGGCCTGATCGTCGGCATCGACCGGTTCATGAGCGAGGCCCGCGCGCTGACCAACTTCGCCGGCAACGCGGTCGCCACCGTCCTGATCGGCACCTGGACCAAGGAGATCGACCAGGCGCGGGTGCGGCAGGTGCTCGCGGGTGAGCTGCCGTTCGACGAGAAGACGCTGCTGGACGACGGGGAGCCGGTGGTCGCGCCCGAGCTTCCCGAGCAGCGCGAGGAGCTGACGAAGGCCTGAGCGGCAGGGGCGGCAGGGGGCGCTGCTCCGCAGCATCCATGAAGCCGCCGGACGTCCGGCCCGGCCTGAACCCGGGCTCCCGTCCTTGGACGGCTGGTCCATGTACCGCAGCGCCGTCTTGCCGAAGCCGGAACGGACGATCT
>NZ_JBFAXI010000149.1:0-12553 GCF_040680735.1 Streptomyces sp. NPDC051987
AGTACCGCCCCGACGTCCTCGACGGCTGCCTCACCGGCACCGGCCTCCGACGCCAACCAGCATGACGACATTACGCATTCAAGGTCAGTAGTGCGCGGGCAGGCTACGCAACGACTCAATCGATGCCCACAGCCTTCTAATCGATCATTCGCTAGATGATTCGAACACCCCGAAAGGATCCTTGTAATACCGGCCCCGACTTCGTATTTCCAGATTCATCAAAACACCTGCATATCCTTTGAACCTTGCCCAATTTTCGGGATATCCGAGAAGATGGTCGGAGACCCTGATGCTAACCATCTCCTTGATGGATGGGCGCTCAGAGGACAAGAGGCCTTCCAGGAAATCTGCGCATCGCTTCGCCAGACCGGAATCAAGTGCGCCCATGGCAGTCAGAAGTGGCGAAAGCGCGCCGCCAATAAATATCTCGCTAATCAGGTAGTAAGCTCCGACCTCAGGCGCTTCAGCACTGGGAGCCGAGAATTCACTTTCTTCTTCCTTCAGGCGATCGATGTCCCCTCTCAACTCAGGGAAGAATTCCCAAAGGAGGCCTCCGGTGAGCGCGGAATCCGACAACTCGGAGCTGTCTCTGGTCATGGAACCTGCTTATATATGGAAAGTTATCGCCGCAATGGAATTTCGCCGGTGTCACCCCGTCGACATTACGGGGTGACACCGACCAACTGGAACCGCCTACTAGCTAGGCCACACTTAGTCGGCTTCATTGAAGCAAGTGCCGCACACATCTCACGGATGACCAAACCAGCGATCACCCGTACGATCTAGGCGTAGTCTCCGAGTGAAACTGCCCACCTAATCTCATACCAGTAGGTGTCTTCCCGGAAGGCGCGTGAATTGATTTTTCGGATTCCCGCTTCCAGCCTCTGCGCCAACGCCTCATCCTCAGGACCGCTCGCCGCCTCGGCACTAGCTAGCAGGTCTACGAAAAAATTGCAAGCAATCCGTAAACATCTCACGCTTGCGGCGCTCCTGCTGCCCGCACTGGGCAACTACACCGTCGCCTGTTTCTTGGCGGGAACCAGCGCGCGGGTTTCGACATCAGGGTCATTGACCGCAACCGACACCGAATACCACCCGCCTCGACCCGAGCACGCGCCCACGAAGCTCCATCTCAGCACGTGAGAACGCATCACCCCTGCACCATCCCCGACAACATTTCAGCCAGCTTGGAATACATAGAGTTCTCCCGGAATGCCGGATACCGCAGCACGATATACTGCAATATTTCATTACAGAAATCAGAGACAGCGGTAACGAATTCCTCGATTCCGCATGTTCCGGGCGGCGCATCCCAAGACCTCACCACCGTCACCGTCTCGCCTTCCGGCCTGAATTCAATGACCAGGTCATTCTCCGTAAAGCCAATCGTCCCGACTATCCCTTGCCGAACATTTCGGGCGGCGACTAGGAGGGCGTCAACGAAATCGATAGCAGTAGTGACTGGGAACTCTTCGGTTCCGAACTCGTCCGTGGTGAGACTTACGTCCGTCTCAAAGTACTCATAGCGCAGATCCATCTCACTGGCAGCAGGAAGCGCATCCAACTGCCTTTCCGTCGGGCGTCTGACGGAATCGGGAACGAAGGTGATACTAAACACGGCTCTCCAGTATCCGAAGGCGAGGATTTATACACATATCACCAGCCGCCCACACCTGGCGAAAGGTGTGGGCGGCGAGTATAGCAAGGGAATGGGCGGAGCCCTAGGCAATCGGGTGGGCAGTCCTAAGGCTTCCGTCGTTATTCAGCACCACTCTGATGCCATAAGCCCTGTTGGAGGCCAGTCCGCGACTCTGCATCTCGCTCAGAATCCCGACACCGTCAGGTCCGGCATTGACTCTGCCCTCGTAGACGTAACCATCACGTCCACCGTTAGCCTGCGCTGGGTTGTTCTTAACGACCTGTTGAATCCATTGCTGGACCTTCCGCCCCTTTCCAATGAATGCGCCCTTCGTTCTTGGGTCATACAAATCACCGCCGATCCGATGCCGGTCCAGAACATGCTGCCACCCATCGTATTTGTCTGTCTTCCAGGTGATGTCAGGGTTCTGCGAACCGGGGTCCGGCGCCTTGGTGCTTCCAGCAGAGTCATTCGCCTTGGCCTCGTTGAGAGCCTTTCCTAGCCCGTCGTTAATGCGTCCAATACCGTCCCCTGTGCCAGTGGCGCCGACGCCAATCAGGGTCACGCCGCCAGCAATGGCAGGTGCGCCGGCAAGGCAGCCCAATCCGGTGAGGCACAGTGCGCCGCCACCGATCGTGGCGTCGCCCCCCAGCCCCATCAGGAACATGCTTCCGACGGTTTCCGCTGCGCCCCACCAGACCTCGGGCTGGGAAAAGATTGCAGAGCCGTAGTTGATTATCCCGTTACCGACATCGCTGAGCGCGCCCCACCCGGAGTCGCCGCTCTTCACGTTCCCCTGGCTGTCCGAGGAGGAGGTTCCTCCCCAGCCAGAAGCTACGCCGCCGCCGGTTGGTTCGCCGTTGTGGGACAGGCTGCCGTCGCCGTGAGTTACGTTCCCGTTGCCGCAACTGACGTCGAATCCCTTGCCGCAGGCGAGACCTTCACCCGTGGGGTCGGAGTAGGTGACGGGGTTGTTGGCGCCGTAGGTGTATCCGTTGAGGGTCTGGGGTTTGTCGGTTTCGAGGAGGGGGTCGACGCTGAGAAAGCGGCCGGTGGTGGGGTCGTATTCGCGGGCGCCGATGTAGGTGAGGCTGGTGGTGGGGTCGGTGGTCTTGCCCAGGAAGGACTTGTCGTCGGCCCAGACGCCGGATCCGCCGGCACGTGCGGCACCGAACGGTGTCAGGTAGCGCTTGGTGACGGCCTGGGTGGTGGCGTCGAGGCTGAGTGTTGAGGTGCCGTGCGGGTCGCCGGAGAGGTAGGAGAGGGTCTGGGTGCCGCTCTTGTCGGTGCGCAGGGCGATGGTGGTGCCGTCGGCGCTGTAGTAACGCTGGGCCCAGTACTTGGCCGTGGAGGACGAGGTATCCAGGTGGACCTCGGTGGTGCCGAGGTAGAGGACGGTTTCTCCACTGGTGTTGCGGCGGATGAGGAGGTTGCCGTCGGCGTCGTAGACGTGGCTGGTCGTGCTCTTGGTGGTACCGGTGCTGGACTTCTCGGTGACGGTGTCGAGGTCGCCGGTGGCGTTCCAGGTCAGGGACTGGGTGTCGGTGCCGTTTGGGCGGGTGGTTGTGTCACCGAGGTTGTCGTAGACGTAGGTGGCGGCTACACCGGTGCAGGAGGCCGCGGTGGTGATCGCGGTGAGGCGATGGGGTTTGGTGGTCGTGTTGTAGCAGTAGGTGCGGGTGGTGTCTCCGGTGCCGGCGTGCGTGGTCGCCGTGGTTCGCAGGCCGCTGCTGGTGTAGGTGTATGTGGTCCAGTAGGGGGAGGCTCCGCCGAGGTTGGTGGTGGCGCGGCCGCTGGTGGCGCAGGAGGCGGTGGACGGGGTCCAGGCGTCGGTGAGGCGCTGGTAGCCGTCGTAGCTGAAGCACTGGTAGTCGGTCGCGCCGGTGCCGGAGAGGTTGGCGGTGTCGAAGGTGGAGGTGACGTCGCCGGCCTGGTCGTAGGTGAAGTTCAGGTCCTGGACGCTGCGGGTGGCATCGGTGGTGAGGCTGCGGGTGAGCCTGTCGGTGCCTTCCTCGTAGGTGTTGGTGATGTACGCCTTTTTGACGGTCAATGCCTCAGAGGTGCCCAGCGTGTACTGGTTGACCTGGCCGAGGGCGTTGTAGTCGGCGGCCAGGAGGTAGCCGGTGGCGCCGCCGACGTCGGTGACCATTCCGAGGCCGTTGTACTCGTAGTCCACGGTCTCGCTGCTGAGGCCGCCGACCGCGGGCTCGCTGTAGTACTGCTGGGTGCCGTCGATGTTGTAGTACGACGTGGCGGACAGGGTCGCCGAGCTGACCGCGCCGGAAGTGACCAGCGAGTCGCTGGACGGCAGGATCAACTGCGTGCCGGTGGCGTGGTAGAGGTTGTCGTAGGCGGTGACCTTGCGGGTGTAGGCGCTGCCGGTGCTGCCACTGCCGCCGACGTAGCTGATCGAGTCGTACAGCTGGCCCTTGGCCGTGGTGTCGTAGTCCCAGTGGCCCAGCTTGTTCGCGTCCGTCTGGGAGGTCTGCCACTGGTCGGTCTTGCGGCCCAGGACGTCGTAGGCGTAGAGCAGTTTGGTGCCGCGGTTGTCGGTGGTGGTGGCCGGCTGGTCCAGGTTCGTGTAGCTGGTGGTCGTGGTGCCCAGGTCCGGGTCGGTGGCCGAGGTCTGGCGGCCGAACAGGTCGTAGACGTAGGACCACTGGGCGCCGTCCGGTCCGGTGACCGTCTGCGGCTTGCCGTCGAGGGTGTAGGAGTACTTGGTGGTGGTGTAGGCGGCTCCGGTTCCGGCGCCGTAGTCGGCGTCAGCTGGGTCGGTGCCGGAGTAGGTGCGCTTCTGGACGATGTTGCCGAAGACGTCGGTGATCGCGCGCGTCGCTGAGCCGCCGGTCAGGGCGGTCGTCGCGGTGGAGTCACCGGTGTAGCTGGTGCTCGTGGACCACTTCTTGACGCCGTACACGTACAGGCTGCTGCTCGTGGCCCGGCCAGCTCCGTCGTACACGGTTTCTGTCTGCTTGGGGGCGCCGCCGTATTCGGCTCGCGCGTACGCGCCGTTGGGGAGGTTCTTCGAGTCGAAGACGTCTGCGTAGGTCTCGTATGCCAAGCCCCGGCTGTCGTAGCGGGTATCGGTGAGCAGGCGTCCCCCGTTGGGGGTGGGAGTCTGGGTCTGGAGGGGGCGCAGGAGGGAGTCGTAGATGGAGTACGTGGTGTTGTAGGTGGTGCCGTCGGCCTTCAGGGTCGAGGTCGACTCCCAGGACGGTGCGTCGCTGGCGACGTTGTAGGCATAGGTGTAGTTCGCGGTCTGGCCAGCGGAGTGGGAGCGGTTGGCCAGCCAGGTCGCGGTTTTTCTGCCCAGTGCGTCGTAGGTGGTTTCGGTGATCTTGTTGTTGAAGTCGTAGATCTTGGTGGGCAGTCCCGAGGCGTAGTCGGTGTAGGTGTAGGTGGTCTGGCTCTTGGCGTTGGTGACCTTGGTCTTGGTCAGCGGACCTGAGTCGGTGGGCGTGTAGGTCGTCGAGGTGGTGCTACCGGCCGCGTCGGTGACGGTCATGGGACGGCCGAGGCCTGCGGTGCCGGCGCTGTCGTCGTAGGTGGTGGTGGTGACGGTCTGCCACGTGGTCGGGTTGCGTTCGCCGTTCGTGACCGTCGTCGGGTAGGCAGCGGCCCGTCCGGTCCAGGTTGCCTCGCCCAGCGTGGGGGTCTGGGTGGCTGACCACGTGGTGGCGGAGGTGTTGTCATACACCGTCGCCGTGTCCGAGAGGACGTCACCGCGGGAGGTTGAGGAGGCCGGCAGGTTCAGGCTGGTTTCGGCGACGGAGCAGTCCTGGCCCACGACGCGGGTGCGGGAGACGAGGCCGGTCAGGCCGATGGCGGTGTTGCGGGCGTACCAGGTGCGGGTGCAGGTGTTGTCGCCGCTGACGCCGGTCTGGCCGGTGTCGTTGACCTGGGTGGCCATGCCGTAGTCGTCGTAGGTGGTGCTGGTGGTGCGGGTGCGCCAGGTGGCGGAGGTGGTGAGGTAGGTGGAGGTGGAGGTCTGGCCGGTGCGGACGTAGTACGCCTTGATGCTGGCGTACGACTTCTGCTGGCTGGCGGTCTGCTGGGACCAGGGGGTGTTGACGGTCACGGTGACCGGGGTGTCGCCGTTGTAGGTGACCTGTTCGCGCTGGAATCCGGCGTCCTGGTCGCTGTCGGTGATGTCGGAGACGTCCAGACCGGAGACGTCGAGGCCGGTCCGGGTGGCAGGGGTGGTGGTGCCGTTGGACTGCTTGTCGCCGTCCATGCCCTGCATGTACAGGCTGACGGTCTTGGACTGGGTGGTGCCGGCGGCGCCGGTGGTTGTGGTGACCTTGCCGTAGCCCCGCCACTGCGACCATGTCCGCTCGTCGGCAGGGACCAGCGGGTCGAAGTTGTAGTGCCAGGCCGGGTCGGTGTAGCTGTAGGAGTTCTCGACGCCTTCGCCCAGGCCGGTCGGGTCGGTGCTCAGCACGGCGGTGACGCGGTATTTGTTGAACCAGTCGAGGGAGGCTTCGGTGGCGCCGTTGATGTGCCAGTACTGGGGGTAGCAGCTCAGGGTGTCGTTGTCCTCGGACGACGGCATCTTCGAACCGCGTACGCACTCCGGACCGGAGAGGGTCACCGTGGTGATCGCGCCGGTCTCGGAAGTGATGGTGGCGATCCGCGGCATGCTCAGCTTCAGGATGTTGTCGGAGGTGGAGTCCACCCGGTTCGGTCGCAACTGGTAGGTGAAGGTCACCGGGTCCAGCTTGATGTCGCTGCCGTTCTTGCCGGTGTGCTGGATCGAGGTGAGCGCCAGGGTCTGGTCGGAGGTGTTGTCGATGTCCTGGCCGTCCTGGAACTGCTGGGTCAGCGCCCAGGAGTCCACGGGCATGTACTTACTGTCGGTGGTGGACCAGGCGAAGGTGTCGACGCTGGTCAGGCGCTTACGGGTGAAGAACGAGGGGCTGTCGGTGTTGCAGTCGTCGTCGCCGCTCGCGCAGATGAAGTCGTACGGGACGTCCGGCCAGTTGTCGGATGTGGAGTCGGTGAGCGAGGAGCAGTCCGAGGCGGTGCACCGCTCGTCGTAGGAGAACGTCACCTCGTCCGAGGCCGTGCCGGTGAACAGGGTGGTGTCGCGCTGCCCGTAAAGGATCTTGGTGAGGTAGCCGCCGCGCGTGTACTGGGTGTTGGCGGTCGAGGCCCCGTTCTTGGGGTAGTAGTTGGTCTCGGCCGTGTACCAGTACGACATGGCGTTGCCGTGCAGGTCGACGACGTAGTCGAGGTTCCAGCGCCAGGCCTGGGTGAGCGACCGGTCGGCGAAGCTGGATCCCTTGTCGAATCCGGGCTCGCCGGAGTCGTTGCCGAAGACCGGGGCGGTCCACACCGAGTTGGTGCGCTGGGTGTCGGCGCCGGGCAGTTTGTTGAGGCCGAAGACGTACCTGGTGCCGTCGCCGGTGGTGACGGTCCAGTACTCGCCCTTGCCGTCGATGTTGTTGTCGCCGTCGTCGTTGTTGTCGGCGCCGGTGGAGTGGGTGACGGTGGAGGCGTCGTCGTCCTTGAGGTGCCACTTACCGTCGGTGTCGTTCTTGACGAGTTCGGTGGACTTGCCGTTGAGGACGAGTGAGGCGTTGTCGTACTTCCAGCACAGGTCGTGTTTGTCCGTCTCACCGTCGTCGTCGCAGGAGGCGTACGACCGCTCGATGTACGACGATCCGGTCAGCTCGAAGCCTTCACCGACCTGGGTGGACTGGTTGTTGGTGGAGGCCGTCTTGCCATCGGTGCTCCCGGAGTCGTAGTCCAGGGACAGGGAGGGCGACGGGCCCGCAGCCGCGGGCGGCGTGGACAGCGGATAGTTCCAGGTGAACGCCCCGGAGGAGCCACCAGCCAGCCAGCTGGACGACGCCGACAGTGGCGAGGCGGAGTAGTTACCCGAACCGGACGCCGATTCCCCCGAAGTCGCCGTCAGCGCAACCACGGTGACCGAGGTGGACGCGGTCTGGGACAGAAGGGCCGAGCGAGCAGTCGAGCGAGACGCCCGGGCATCGCTCCGCTGGGCGGAGGTCTGTCCCAAAGGCACCGTGGCGGACACGCTCTGGTCGCTGATGCTGTTGTGCGAGTTCAGAGGCGTCTGGACGCGGCAGGCCGCATTGTCCGGGGTGGTCAGGGCGCAGGCCGGCAATTCCACGAGGTGCAGACGGCCTGCCCAGTCACCGCCGTAGGCCGAGGCGAAGGCGCTGTAGTCGATACTGACCTTGGCGTCGCCGTGGTTTGTGGCGCCTGCGGTCAGTAGCACGCCCTTGATACCGGCGGCTGTCGCTGCCTTGCGACTGAGGACCCGAACGCTGACGGTGCCCGACGCGGATCTCGCTCCCGCGCCACGGTGCACGGACACAGGCAGCCCCCCGGCCGTCAACTTGACGGTGCCGGAGGCGGGCAGGGACGCGGTGTCGGTGGCGGCCTTGGGCCAGGTCGCCTTCTGCTCAGCGAGGGCGTGTTCAGCCTGCCGCTTGTTGGCGGCCTTCGTCGCGGCCACCCACCCCCGGGCCCGCTTCGCCCCCAGCCCCTTGACCGCCTTGACGGTGTCGGAACGCTGCTCGGGTACGGCAGGTACCAGCTGCTTGCTGGTCGTCGAGGCCTGGGCGGCCACGGGAACCAGGCCGGCCACGGCCAGCGCGAGTGTCACGCCGACCGTGAGCACTCGGTGTCTACGGCGTCTCGCATCACTGGCGGCACGCACGGCAACAACCCCTTACACATGAGAAGTCATCAGCAAAGGAAGTTCGGGGTTTGCCCGTGGCGAGGCAGCATCTGCTGCCGCCTCGCCACGGGCGGTGGGGGTGTCAGTCCCCGACTGTTTCGACGATCTGCTCCTGGCTGGCCATGGCACCGGCCCAGACCCGGATGTCGCTGACTGTTGCGGGCAGGTAGTGGCCCCAGGCAGAGTTCACGAATGCCTTGCCGACCGCGAAGTCGCCGGTGCCCGGTGTTGCCGTGTAGGCGGTGTCGTCACCGTTTTGCGCATCGCTCACGTAGAGGCTGACCGTGCCGGTCGTGCCGGACTGCGCGTCGAACACACCGGTCAGACGCACCGCGCTGCCCAGGTCGGCGACGTCGTCGGAGACCACGCCGGTGAAGCTGCCGTCGGCGTTGAGACGGCCGAAGTGCCAGAACCCGACAGGGACGGTGGCACCGGTCTCGGGATCGTCCTCGGTTCCCGTCAGCTCATACCACAGGCCCCAGGCGGAGCCGTCCGCGCTACGCTGGCCGAGGACCTGTCCGATGTAACCCGCCGGCTTCGCCGCGAGCGCGGCACTGTCCAACTGCACCGCCGTGGTCACCGTGAACGAGCCGGTGTCGTCCACCAGCGGCCCCGGCGCGGACGCGGCATCATCCGTACCGTCCAGGACGATCCCCGTCCCGTCCAACGACGCGCCACCTGACAGGGTCATGGGCGAGCCGTAACCGGAGGTGGTGTCGAGCACCGTGGTCCCGGTCGCCGCGGACGGGTCCCAGTCGGCCACGAGTTCGGTGGCGGCATACCGGTCGGCGGTCTTCAGCCGTGCTTCCGTGGACACTTCCTGAGCGGACAGGGCCCGCTGCCAGACGGTGGCCTCGTCGATCTGCCCGTTGAAGTAGTCGGTGAACGTTCCCGCGGTGCTGCCGTTGCCGCGGCCGAACTCCAGCGGTCCGGTGTCGGCTTCCGGCTCCCCGCTCGGCAGGGTCTGCGCACTGCCCTGGGCCTTACCGTTGACGTAGAGCTGGATCGTGCCCGCCTTGGCGTCGTACACGCCGGCCAGGTGCGTCCACACCTTCACCGGCGGGGAGGCCGTGTCGGCGAGCGAGCGCACGAGGTGCGCGGTGCCGGCCGAGTCGGTCCAGTGCCAGTTGAAGATCCACTTACTGTAGGCAGTGGAGTAGTAGATCGCGAAGCCGGGTTGGGTGCTGCCGCTGCCGGTCTGGGAAAGGACCACTTGGTTGTGGGTCGGGGTAGCAGCCATCCGGGCCCACGCCTCGACCGTGTACGACGACCGGGATTCCACCACGGCCCCCGAGGTGGCCGCATAGCCCGCCGAACCGTCCACCGTCAGGCCCGTGTCCGTCTCGGGGGTGGCCAATTCCGCGCCTGTCGCGTCATGCGTGAGCACGCCGCGTCGGCCTCGCGCGTCCCGGGAGGCGCCGGAGGAGGAGAGGGTCGCGTTGTCCTGCTCCGCCGCAACCGTCGTCGACGTGTCGAGCGCGGCACCGCTGGCCTCGTCGAAGTGCCACAGTCCGATCGGGCCGGTGCCCTCAGCGACCAGGAAGTCCACGGAATTCGTGGCGCCCCAGTCCAGCGAGTCCTCCGCCCGGACGAAGACGGTGAACGTGCCCGACGTCGGCGGTGTGAACGCCGCCGTAGGCTTCGAGGCGGGGATTGGTGACGACCAGGCGGCCGAAGAGCTCGTCTTGTACTCGTAGTTGGTGTTGGTGGCGGCGTCGCCGGATGCGGGGCTGAAGGTGAACGTCACCCCCGTACCCGGTCCGCCCGCCGCGGTGCAGGACCTGTCGCACACCGAGTAGGGGCTCGACAGCGCGATCCCGGGGGCTTTGGGACGGGTCGGGTCGACCTTGAAGTAGCACCAGGCGTTGCCGGCTGCGTTCGACGGGCCGGCCAGGTAGTCGTCCCCGCTGTTGTAGTACGACCGCGTCCACGCCCGGTACCGGTACAGCGTCCCCTCGGTCAGCGTCGACGTCGGGACCGTGCCCGGTGAGACGTTGTCGCCCACATACCCGCTGGTGGGCATGGCGGTCTCGAAGACGGTCGACCATGTGTTGCTGCTCGACGTGTACTTGTCCACGCTGTAGACCGCCTTGAGCGATGCTCCCGACTCACCGCCCGCCGCTGTCTGCGGTATTGCCTTGAGTGACGGCTTTGGGCTGGAGACCACCAGCGGATCCGACTGCTTGGTCTCGCACACAGCAGTCGACCCGACGAGCAGGCCGATCTGCGTGGGCTTGGCCGGGATACCCACGTATTTCACATCGATCTCGGCGTCGTCGTCGAACCGCTTCCAGCTGTTCGGATCGGTCTCGTCGTGCGCCTTCAGCATCAGCGTGAGGCGTGAGAAGTCGCCGTTGGCGAACTTCGTCAGGGTGGAGGTGAGGTTCTCGTTCGTCTCGGCCGGGTTGTCGTTGAACTCGATCGGTGCGGCCGGCTGGCTGGGGTCACACGCCGAACCACGTCCCGCGGACACGTTCCGGTCCACCATCAGGTCCCAGTTCGCCGTCGGGCCCGGCCAGTTCGTCGACGACGAGATGTTGCCCGTACGCACCAGGTCCACCATCGAGGCGGTGCAGGACATCGACCACTTCTCCGTGATCACGAACGTGGCGTCCAGGACGTGCTTTCCCGCCAGCTTCGCCGGCGAGAACTCGAAGTACATGCGGTTCTTGTAGCCGGAGCCACAGTAGTAGCCGTAGTTGCCGACGACGTAGGTGCCGCAGTAGCCGACGCCCTTGCCACTGTCACCGCCGGAGAAGTTGTAGAAGGTGTCCCCGTCAGAGGACAGCAGCGTTCGCTCGGAGGCTGTCATGCCGACGTCGGGGTCGATGTACTGCGGGAAGACAGCGGAGTCGTCGGTCAGCATCGACGCGTCCGGCGTCACCGTGATGGTGCCCTGTTCCGCGGTGACCGGAAGGCGGGCGGAGGAGTCTCCGTCGCTGGGCCCCTCGGTCGGGTCCGGTGTCGCCTCACCGTCATCGCTCGCGGTCTTGTCCGCAGTGGCGGCCTGCGCCGTTGTCGCGAACGAAGCCTGGGACGCCGAGTGGGAAGCGGCCGCGGGCGAGGCGGTCGCGGTGTCGCCGACATCGCCCGCCGAATCCCACTGCTGGGCGGCCGGAGCCCGGAAGACGGTGTTGCCGTCGTCGTCGACCGCGGACAGACCGCCGCTCCCACCGTCCTTCAGGGACAGCCCGTCGGCTCTGACCGGGAACGAGAGCTTCTTCAGTTCCGGATTCGAGGCGGCCGACGCCGAGGTGACCACCAGCACCTCGCGGTAGCCCTCGGTGGTGGCCGTCATCCGCAGATCCACGCCCGGCAGGACATCCGCGTACACCGCCGAGTCGCCGTCCAGCGTCGGCTTCGGCAACGTGCCGGGCCACCCCACGGTCAGCGACCGCCCGCCGAGGGACAGCTTCACCAGATCAGAGCCGCTTCCCCCGCCGGAGAAGGAGATCCTGGCGACGGACGCCTTCGGCCCGACCGTACCGTCCGACCGCGCCTCCAGCGTCGCGTCCGGCTGCGTCCAGGATCCGTCCGCCTGACGAGCCCGCACCGGCACGGCGGAGTCCTTCAGCGTGAACGTCACACCGTCCGGATTGGCGAACGTCGTGGTGTAGGGCGTGCGTTCGCCCACGATCTCGACCTGTTCCCCCGTCTGCGTCGCCTTCTCCGCATCCGCCCGCGCCTCCGGCGTCACCTGACTGTCGGCCACGGTCTCGCCCGCGTGTGCTGCGGTTGCTGGTACCACCAGAGTCGGCACAGCAGCCATCAAAGCGGCCGCCACGGCCAGGTAGACGCCACGTCTCCGCACGCCCACTGCCGAGCGCGCACGCCAAGAAAACCCCATCCCCACCCCAACTGTTCACGGTGTCCTTACCCCGCCCTTACGGCCGCCTCATCAGAACCGGCCGCATCGCTGCTGGTCAATGGCATATGCAGCAAAGGGGAGCAAGATCCAGCCATGGCCGAGCTTGACCAAATGCGACAAACGCAGACCAGGGGGTGGAGCCCTACCCCTCCCAGCGCGACCTTGGACCGGCAGGCGCCTTCACCGTCAGAGGGATTGTGATCACAATGACAACCTCACCAGGTCCAGGAATTCCAACGTTCCTACTGACCTTGAATGCGTAATGTCGTCATGCTGGTTGGCGTCGGAGGCCGGTGCCGGTGAGGCAGCCGTCGAGGACGTCGGGGCGGTACTGGAG
>NZ_JBFAXI010000150.1:0-12315 GCF_040680735.1 Streptomyces sp. NPDC051987
CAGTTGAGGACCACGAAGTCACCGGGCGCCACGTCCGTGACACCGTCACCGACCGACTCCACCACACCCGCCGCCTCATGCCCCAGCAGGAACGGAAACTCGTCGGTGATCCCGCCCTGCTTGTAGTGCAGATCGGTGTGACAGACCCCGCAGGCCTGGATCCTGACCAGCGCCTCCCCCGGCCCGGGGTCGGGCACCACGACGGTCTCCAGGCTGACAGGGGCGCCCTTGCCCCGCGCGACGACGGCACGGACCTGCTGCGACATGGCCACTCCTCGGCTGCAGAGGTGAACGAGGCGTTGCCCTATACGGCACACATCTCGCGTTCCGCAACACAGCATCGCGGAGGCCGCACCGGGGGTCAAGGATCCGTCGACCGGCCGCACACCGGGCCACGCCCCACACCGGGCCACGCCCCGCACCGAGCCATGTCCTGCACCGGGCCGCGTCCCGCCGCGGGGCCACGCCACGGATCACGCCTGCAACGAGCCCCAGGCCCGCGCCCGACGCCCGCGCCCGGTCCACGCCCGCGCCCGCGCCAGCTGCCGCCCGAGTCGCCCCTGCACCCGAGCCTCCCGCGCGCCAGGAGCCCCCGGCCGCCGGGCCCCCTCCCCGTACGCGGGTATCATTTCTGGTGCAATCACCACAAACCTCACATGACGAGCCCGGCACGGATGTGCCCGAGGTGAGGATGCGCGACATCACCTTCGACGGCCGCGACGAACTCCCGGAGCCCGGGGGCGAGGCGGAGGTCCTGCTGGACGCTCGGGGCCGGGTCGCGGCCTGGGGTCCGGGCGCCGAGGAACTGCTCGGCCACCCGGCGCGGGAGGTGCTCGGCCGGCCGGCGGACGACCTGCTGCACGACCCCGCCGACGCCGCGGGTGTCGTCCGCCGCTGGGCGGCGGGGGTCCGCCAGGGGCCGCTGACACTGCGACGCCGCGACGGGGAGCCGGTGGACGTCCAGGTCTGGGTGCGCCCCCTCACCGCCGCGGACGGCGAACGCCGGTGGCTCGTGCAGGGGGCGGGCGAGGAGTCGTACCGCACCTACGCGTTCGGCCGTGCCCTGTTGCGGGGGCTCTTCACCGACGTCCCCTTTCACATCGACCTCTTCGACACCCAGCTGCGGTTCATCGCCCAGAACCTCACGCAGCGGCGCGCCGGCGTGTTCAAGGGGGCCGCGTACTCGGGGCACACGATGCGGGAGATGGCCCCGCCCGGTCTGCTGGACCTCGACGCCCTGGAGGAGCGGCAGCGGCGGGTGCTGGAGACCGGCGAGGCGCTGCTGGACACGGAGGTGGTCGGTCATCCCGTGCCCGGGTCACCGCGGGACTACGTGTGGTCGGAGTCCATCGTGCCGCTCAGGGACCCGTCCGGGAGGGTGATCGCGCTGGCCCATGTGGTGTCCGACGTGACCCAGCGGGTCCGCGCCCGGGAGCGGCTGGTCCTGGCCAACGAGGCCGGCGCCTGGATCGGGACCACCCTGGACCTGTGGCAGACGGCCCGGGAGCTGACCGAGGTCACGGTGCCCCGGTTCGCCGACGCCTGCCAGGTCGACCTGCTGGACTCCTTCTTCGCCGACCGGGACGACAGGGAGCCCGCCGACGATGCGCGGCCGGACCACCCGGTGCTCCGCCGGGCCGCCTGCGGCGGAGCGACGGCCGGCGACCCGGGCGCCGACGGATCCCGGCCGGTGCGGGTGGGCGAGCTCGACACGGCGGCGACGGCGCCCGGCTCCCCGTTCCTGCGCGCCCTGGCAACGGGCGAGTCCGTCCTGCTGGCGGACGAGCAGCTGCGCCCCCGCACCGGCGGCGCGGCCTTCCAGCGGGCTCCGGGTGCCGGGCCGGACGTCCACTCCTGGCTGCTCGTCCCGCTGCTCGCCCAGGGCGTGGCGCTCGGCACCGCCGTCTTCATGCGCTCGCACACCTCCCGCCGGTTCGAGCCGGAGGACGTGCTGCTCGCCGAGCAGATCGTGACCCGTGCCGCGGTCTGCGTCGACAACGCCAGCCGCTACCACCGGGAGCGGACGACGGCCCGGACCCTCAGGCGCAGCCTGCTCCCCCAGTGGCTGCCGTCGCCGTCGGCGGTGCGGACCGCGTCCCGTTATCTGCCGGCCAGTGAGCACACCGGGCTGGGCGGGGACTGGTTCGACGTGATCCCGCTGTCCGGGGCGCGGGTGGCGCTGGTGGTGGGCGACGTGGTCGGGCACGGTCTGCAGTCGGCGGTGACCATGGGCCGGCTGCGCGGCGCCGTCCGCACCCTGGCCGATCTCGACCTGTCCCCGGCGGAGCTCCTCGCCCACCTGGACGACCAGATGAACCGGTTCCTCGACGAGCGCGGCGACGAGGTGTCCCTGGTGACCGGGGCGACCTGTCTGTACGCGGTGTACGACCCGGTGACGCGGCTGTGCCAGCTGGCCCGCGCCGGCCATCCGCCCCCGGCGGTCGTCTCCGCGGACGGCGCCGTGGACTTCGTGGACCTGCCCGGCGGCCCGCCGCTGGGCCTGGGCGGTGTCGTGTTCGAGGAGTGCGAGATCGCCCTGGACGACGGCGACCTGCTGGTCCTCTGCACCGACGGGCTGCTGGAGTCACGTGCCCAGGACCTCGCGACCGGGATGCGCCGGATGCGCGCCACGCTCTCCCGCACCCCGGCGTCGGCAGCCCCGCAGGAGGTGTGCGACACCCTGGTCCGCGAACTGCTGCCGCCGGGCCATCAGGACGACGTGGCCGTCCTGGTGGCCCGGATGAGCGGTCTGCCCCCGGACGCGCACGTCACCTGGGAGATCGAGCCGCGGGAGCGGATGGTCGGCCGGGCCCGCGAGCTGACGGCGCGGCAGCTCGCGCGGTGGGGGCTCGCGGAGGAGTCGTTCACCACCGAGCTGATCGTCAGCGAACTGGTGACGAACGCGCTGCGGTACGGCGGTGCGCCGATCACGCTGCGCCTGATCCGGGACCGGAAGCTGATCTGCGAGGTCTCCGACGGCAGCAGCACCTCGCCGCACGTGCGGCGCGCCCAGGACACCGACGAGGGCGGACGCGGTCTCTATCTCATCACCCGGATCGCCCAGAACTGGGGAACGCGGTACGGCGCACGGGGCAAGACCATCTGGGCCGAGCAGTCACTCCCCGGTTGACGCCCGCACCGCGGAGGGGGGCCGGTCGTCGTCCGTGCCGGGTACGACGACCAGGAAGGCGTCCGTGCTCAGGTCCATCACCACGGTCGCCCGCCCGCCCTCGGCGCGGCACTTCGCCGCGTACTCCTCGGCCGGCCACGAGCCTCGGGGAGCCCCGGCGGGAAATCGCTCCAGCACCTTCGCACCCATAACGGTCCTGCACCTCCCACAGTCGGTTGTCGCCTTGTCCTGCGGCTGCCCGGGATCGACGCGGACATGCCGGCGGGACGAGCCGGGAGGTACACATAAAGAAGAAATAAGCGCAGAATGGTGAATGGCGGCGGATACCGCACGCACCAGACGCGGTCAGGCCTGCAAGTCAAAGGAGACGAGTCATGGCCAACGTCTCGCACGGCAGAAGTGACATAACCAGCCACCCCGATGTCAACGAGATGCGGGAACGCTACGCCCGCATGCTCGGCGGCCGTGATGTGGCGCTCGTGGACGGACCGGTGTTCCTGCTCGGTCTGTACTGCGCGGCGTCCCCGTGGATCGTCCACTACACGGCGAGCCAGCCCGCGCTCGTGGCCCACAACCTGATCATGGGCATAGCGATAGGCCTGCTGGCACTGGGCTTCACCAGGGCTCCGGAGCGCATGTACGGCCTGAGCTGGGCCATGTGCGCCATGGGCATCTGGATGATCATCGCCCCCTGGGTGGTCGGCACCAGCCCTGACAAGGGCGTCATCATCAACAACGTCATCATCGGCGCGCTGGCCCTCTGCCTCGGGCTGGTGTGCGCCGCTTCGGCGGCCAGGCGGACGCCCATGACCTAGGGCACACCGAGCATCCTCTGGAAAGGAGGACGCGGGGCCGGTCCGACGACGGCGGACCGGCCCTGCCGCGCCCGCCGCACAGCGTTCGCGCGTCGCAGCCGGCCGCCGGCGCGGTGCGGTTCAGGGGGCCGTGCGGAAGGAGATCCACACGTCCGGTGGCAGTTCCGGCCGGCCCGGCACCGGCCGGGTCTCCTCGGTCCAGGCGTCGCCGGCGGCCTCGGCCGCCACCCGCCGCCAGAAGGCCACGGCGCCCGGGTTCTCGTACTGGAACGCGATCTCCCAGCGGCCCGGATGACGGGTGAGCACCTCGTGGACGGCGGCCAGTCCGATGCCGGTCCGCCGCGCGCCGCGCGCCACGAAGAAGCTGTTGAGCACCCGCACGGGCGCGTCCAGTGCCCGGACGAAGGCGAAGCCGACCAGGTGCTCGCCCCGGGCGAAGAGGTAGGGCGCCCAGTCGGGCGAGGAGAAGGCGTCCTCGACACGCTCGCCGCGGAAGGAGCCGTCGGGGCTCGGCAGGATCCCGCGGAACTCGGACAGGTCGTGGCGGAACATCAGCCACAGGCGTTCGACGACGGGGCGGTCTTCGGGGGCGGCGGGGCGGACGACGACGTCGGCACGCCCCCGGGCAGCAGTGAGTCCGGTCATGAAAAAAGCCTCACCCGGTGGTGTGTGACCGCCGGGTGAGGCTGACGTGTGCTCGTCACGTTACACCACGGCCGGCTCCTCCGTGGTCAGGAACTCCTCGCTGATCTCCTTCGCCCCGAAGGGCCAGACCTTCTCCAGCCGGGCCCAGACCAGGAACGCCACGCAGCCGAGGGCGAGCCAGGCCAGGGACCACTCGATGGGGTGGCGGCCCGGGGAGTTGCGGTCGGCGTAGCCGTAGATCACGCACCAGCCGGCGAAGGCGACGATGCTCGGCAGCGGGTACAGCCACATGCGGTACGGCCGCTCCAGCGCCGGCTGCCGGCGGCGCAGCACCGAGAGCGCCACGATCTGGGCGAGCGCCTGGACGATCACCATCACGGTGGTGAGCAGCTGGATGAGGGTAGCCAGGTCGGTGTGGCGGCCGATCAGGAAGCCGATCGCGGTGATCACGCCCATGGTCGCGAGGCCCAGCATCGGGAAGCGGTGCTTCGGGTGCAGTTTCCCGTAGGGGCGGAAGAAGACGCGGTCGCGGGCGGCGTCGTAGGGCACCCGGGATCCGCCGAGCAGGCCGGTGAAGACCGAGGCGAAGGCCGTGACCAGGATCAGCACGGTCACCGTGTCGGCGGCGCCCTTGCCCCAGGTCTTCTCCAGCACGGCCGAGGCGACCGAGGTCGAGGCGATGTCGGCCGGGTTCGTCATGCGGTGCCAGTCGACCACGCCGAGCGTGCCGATCTGGAGCAGCAGGTAGATGGCCATGATGCCGAGGATCGAGAGGATGATGGAGCGCGGCAGGACGCGGCCGGGGTCCTTGATCTCGGCGCCCATGTACGCGGTGGTGTTGTAGCCGAGGTAGTCGTAGATGCCGATGGTCAGGCCGGCGGCGAAGCCGAGCCAGAAGTGGTCGCTCGTCAGGTCGAAGGCGTGGGCCGGGTACGTGAAGGCCAGGTGCGGGCTGAAGTCGGTCGCCGCCGCGATGATCACCAGCAGCACCGAGGCGATCATCACCGTCCACATCACGGCGGTGATCCGGGCGATGTGCTCGATCCCGCGCCAGAGCAGCAGCACCACCAGGGCGATGACGCCGAGCCCGATCAGGTCGCCGGAGGTCTGGCCCAGGCCGGGGGCGAGGTAGCCCAGGTACTGGACGAAGCCGACCACGCCCGTGGACATGATCAGCGGGATGAAGAGCATCGCCGTCCACACGAAGAGGAACGGCATCAGGCGTCCGGTGCGGTACTGGAAGGCCTGGCGCAGATAGACGTAACTGCCGCCGGAACCGGGCATCGCGGCCCCGAGTTCGGCCCAGACGAGGCCGTCGCAGAGCGCGAGCACCGCGCCCGCGACGAAGCCGATGACGGCCTGCGGGCCGCGGAACGCGGCGACCATCAGCGGAATGGTGACGAACGGACCGATGCCGCACATCTGGCTCATGTTGATGGCAGTGGCCTGGAACAGCCCGACACGGCGGACGAAACCGCCGGCCGGAGGCGCACTGCCCGGGGCGCCGGAACTTCTGGGACCTGCAGACATGGGGGCTCCTGAGCGAGACACGGGGAGGTGGGCGGGGCGCGTACGGCGGTCGGGGGTCGACTCGGCGGGATGGCCGATAAAGTTAAGGAGCCTTACTAGATGCGTCAAGTATGCGTCGGGAATCGGTGAGAATGGTGCGATGGCCGCCAGCGACGTCGTAGAGGAGCAGGAGCAGCCCTGGAGCCGGCAGCGCCTGCGCAGCACCAACGAGCGGCTGCTGCTGGACCGGCTGCGCCTGCTCGGTTCCGCCTCGCGCGCCCAACTGGCCCGGGAGACAGGGCTGTCGAAGCCGACCGTGTCCAGCGCGCTGGCCGCGCTGGAGTCGGCGGGGCTGGTCCACGAGGTCGGCACCCATGTGCCGGAGCGCGGGCGTACGGCCGTGCTGTACGCGCCGGACCCGGCGGCGGGCTACGCACTCGGCGTCGACGTGGGCCGGGGCTGGCTGCGGGCGGCGGTCGCCGACCTCGACGGCACCCTGGTCGCCCGCTGCGACGTGCGCAACCGGGCCCGGGGCTCGGGCGCGATGGCGGACCTGCTGGTCACGACCGCCCGGCAGGTCGTCGCCAACTCCGGGGTCGATCCGGACGAGGTGGTGCACGGGGTGGTGGGCACGCCGGGCGTGTACGACGAGCGGCAGCGGCGGGTGCGGTACGCCATGCACCTGCCGGGCTGGGGGCGGCCGGGCCTGTTCGACCGGATGCGCGAGGAGCTGGGCGTCCCGCTGGAGGTGCACAACGACGCCAATCTGGCGGCACTCGGCGAGTACACGTACGGCGTGGGGGCGGGCAGCCGGCTGTTCGCGTACATCATGATCGGCACCGGCCTCGGAATGGGCGTGGTCAGCGAGGGGCGGTTGTTCACCGGGGCGCACGGGCTGGCCGGGGAGATCGGCTTCCTGCCCTGGCCGGGGCGGCAGCGGGGGCCGGAGCGCCTGGAGGACGCGGTGTCGGGGGTGGCCGTGGTCGAGACCGCGCGACGGCTGGGGATGACCGGGCAGCTCACCGCGAAGTCCGTGTTCGACGCGGCCCGCCAGGGCGATCCGGCCGCGGCGGAGGCGGTACGGCTCGAAGGCGAGCGGATCGCGCACACGGTGGCGGCGGCCGCGGCCGTGCTCGACCCCGACCTGGTGGTGCTCGGCGGCGGTGTCGGCCACAGCGTCGACCTGCTGCTGCGCCCCGTGCGGGAGCATCTGCGCACGCTCACCCCGCTGCGCCCGAAGCTCGCGCCCAGCCGACTCGGCGAGGACGCGGTGCTGCTGGGGGCGGTGGCCACGGCCCTGGGCACCGCCCGTGATCTGGTGTTCGAGCGCAGGTCGGGCGCCGCCTGACCGCGGCGGCGCCAACTCGCCCAGGCTTCGCGGTGATTGACACGGCCTCTCGGCCGCCCTAGCTTGAACCGGGTTAGTAAAGTTTCCTAACTTTACGAGCCTGGAGACCACCGTGTTCCCTCGCCGTGCCCCCGGACACCGCCTCGCCACGGCCGCCGTGGCCCTGGGACTGCTCTGCTCACTCAACACCAGCGCCTGGGCCGGGGCCCGCGACCCGGCCCACGGGACCGCCCGGATCACCCGTGTGCCGTCCGCCGCCGGGTCCGCCACTCCGCTGTCCGGGTACGCGATCCGGTCGACGGCCGACGTGAGCGACTCCGCGGCGGCGGTCTCCTCCCCCGGCTACCCGACCGCGGACTGGTACCCGGCGGGCGCCCGCTCCACGGTCCTTGCCGCACTGCTCGCCGACGGCGTCCATCCCGACCCGTTCGTCTCCACCAACCAGCAGAAGATCCCCAAGGCGCCCTTCCAGGTGCCCTGGTGGTACCGCAGCGACTTCTCGGTGGCCGACCCGGCCCAGCGCACCTACCTGGACTTCAGCGGGGTGATCTCGGCGGCCGACGTGTACCTGAACGGCCGTCAGGTCGCCACCGCCGCCGACGTCACCGGCGCCTACACCCGGCACGAACTGGACGTCACCTCGCTGGTGAGGTCCGGCACCAACACGGTCGCCTTCCGGGTCCAGCCCAACAACCCGAACAAGAACCTCACCATGGGCTGGCTCGACTGGCTCCAGCCGCCGCCCGACCAGAACATGGGCATCGTCCGGGACGTCGTCGTCCGGCGCGGCGGCCCGGTCGCGCTGCGCGACGCGCACGTGGTGACGAAGCTCGCGGTGCCGTCCCTCGCGACGGCCGACCTGACGGTGCAGGCGCAGGCCCGCAACGACTCGGACGCGCCGGTCACCGCCGATGTCTCCGGCACCGTCGCCGGGGTGGCCCTCACCCGGTCGGTCCGGCTCGCCGCCCACCAGGCCACGACCGTCACCTTCACCCCGGCCGACACCCCCGGTCTGCACCTCGCCTCGCCGAAGGTGTGGTGGCCGGCGGGCATGGGCGGTCAGCCGCTCTACGACCTCGACCTCACCGCCTCCATCGCCGGCACGGCGTCGGACACCGCGCACGAGACCTTCGGCATCCGTGATGTCCGCGCACCGCTGAACTCCGACGGCGCCCGTCAGTACTCGGTCAACGGCCGCCGGCTGCTGATCAAGGGCGGCGGCTGGTCACCCGACGAGTTCCTGCGCTGGGACCGCGCCTACGCCGAGGACCGCCTGAAGTACGCCCTCGACCTGGGTCTCAACGCCATCCGCCTGGAAGGCCACATCGAGCCCGACGAGTTCTTCGACCTCGCCGACCGCCTCGGCGTCCTCACGCTGCCCGGCTGGGAGTGCTGCGACAAGTGGGAGGGGCAGACCAACCCCGGCGAGAGCGGCGAGAAGTGGACCGCCGCCGACTACCGGGTCGCCCAGGCCTCAATGGCCGCCGAGGCCGCCCGGCTGCGTGACCACCCGAGCGTGGTCTCCTTCCTGATCGGCAGCGACGCCGCGCCCGACGCGACGATCGAGAAGAACTACCTGGACGCCCTGGACGCCGCCGGCTGGTCCGTCCCCGTCGTTCCTGCCGCCTCGGACAAGTCCGCCCCACAGCTGGGCAGTTCGGGCCTGAAGATGACCGGACCCTACGACTGGGTCCCGCCGGGCTACTGGTACGCCAAGCGCGAGGGCGGCGCCACCGGCTTCAACTCGGAGACCAGCGCCGGACCGGACATCCCGACCCTCGACACCCTGCGCCGGATGATGACCCCGGCCGAACTCGACACCCTCTGGCAGAACCCGGACGCCAAGCAGTACCACCGCTCGCCGTCCGCCACCTTCGGCACCCTGAAGGTCTACGACGCCGCCCTCACCGGCCGCTACGGCGCCCCGAAGAGCCTCGCCGACTACGTCCGCAAGGCCCAGCTCGCCCAGTACGAGAACGTCCGCGCGCAGTACGAGGCGTACGAGCGCAACCAGACCGACGCCTCGAAGCCCTCGACCGGGGTGATCTACTGGATGTTCAACAGCGGCTGGACGTCCCTGCACTGGCAGCTGATGGACCGTTACCTCGACCAGGGCGGCGCCTACTTCGGCGCGAAGAAGGCCAACGAGCCGCTGCACGTCCAGTACTCCTACGACGACCGCTCGGTGGCCGTGGTGAACAACCGGCACACGCCGGTCTCCGGGCTCACCGCGCGGGCCACCCTCTTCACCCCCGACGGCACGCAGAAGTACGACAAGACCGTCACCGGCGTCTCGGTCAGGGGCGACGGCGCGCACAGCACCGTGCTCACGCTGCCGGCGTCGGTGACCGGGCTGACCTCCACCTACCTGGCACGTCTGGTCCTCACCGACGCCGACGGCAAGGAGGTGAGCCGCAACGTCTACTGGCTCTCCACCCGGCCCGACACCCTCGACTGGACGAAGACCGACTGGTGGCACACGCCGACGACGAGCTACGCCGACCTGTCCGGGCTCTCCTCGATGGCCCAGGTCCCGGTCACGGCGACCGCGTCGACGACCGGGAAGGACGGCACCTCGACCACCACGGTCACCGTCCGCAACTCGGGCGCGGGTAAGACCCCGGCCCTGCTGACGGACGTCCATCTGGTCGACGCGGACGGCCATCCCGTGCTGCCGGTCCGGTGGTCGGACAACGAGGTCAGCCTGTGGCCGGGCGAGTCGGCGACCCTGACGGCC
Organism: Streptomyces sp. NPDC051987; assembly: GCF_040680735.1. Taxonomy (NCBI): domain Bacteria; kingdom Bacillati; phylum Actinomycetota; class Actinomycetes; order Kitasatosporales; family Streptomycetaceae; genus Streptomyces; species Streptomyces sp. NPDC051987. The sequence goes on from NZ_JBFAXI010000150.1 coordinate 10,185, forward strand.
ACCTACCGGACCGCCGACCTGCACGGCTCCACGCCCCAGGTGCGGGTCTCCGGCTGGAACGCGGTGGAGCGGACGGTTCCGGCGGGACCGCCGGAACCGTCCGTCACGCTCAGCTCACGTTGAGCGCGGTGTCGTCGACGACGAAGGACGTCTGGAGGGTCGAGCCCTCGACACCGGTGAACTTGATGGTGGCCGTGGTCCCGGCCAGGGAGGAGACGTCGAAGCTCTTGAGGACGTATCCGGAGGCCGCGTTGAGGTTGGAGTACGTGGCCAGGGTGGTGGATCCGGCGGTGACCGTTAGCTTGTCGTAGGCGGTGCTGGTGGTGGTCTCCGCGGTGTCCACGTGCAGATAGAAGCTGAGCGTCGCGGAGCAGCCGGACGGAATCGTCACCGACTGGGACAGCGTGTCGGTGTGGGCGGAACCGTAGCCGTCGAGCCAGGCCTTGTAGGAGCCGGTGCGGGCCGCCTCGCTGCTGGAGTTGGTGATGACCCCGCTGCCGGCGGTCCAGGTGGTGTTGCCGGACTCGAAACCGGGGTTGCCGAGGAGCTGGGCGGAGGTGCAGGTGCCGCCGCCACCACCTCCCCCGCCGCCACCGCCACCGCTGGTGCCGCTGGACGCCCCGGTGAGCCAGGCGGTGGCGTTGAGGGCGAGGGCGGCGTTGGTGGCGCCGCTGTCGTTCCAGCCGTCGTACAGCGTGTTGCCGGACTGGCCGGTGCCGTCGTCGATCGGGGAACTGTCGCCCCAGAAGGCGACCCGGCCGCTGCCGAAGGTGCTGGTGGCGAAGAACGCGCCGGTGTTGCCGGAGTAACCGCTGCGGTAGACCAGGCCCTTGACGTTCGCGTTGTCGGCGGGCTTGAGGGTCGCGGTCGTCCCGTCGGCGATCAGGCTCTTGGTGACGGTGCCGAAGGAGCCGTGCAGCACGGGGTTGCTGCTGTCGCTGATCGCGGCCGGGTAGCCGGAGCTGATGTCGAGGGAGTCGATCGAGAAACCGAACGGGTCGGTCGAGTCGACGCTGTTGTTGGTCATCAGGTCGTTGAGGATCTCGACCGCGTCGTAGCCGTCGTTGTTGCGGTCGGCCCCGGTGTGGTCGGAGATCATGAAGAGACCGCCGCCGTTCTTCACGAAGTTCATGATCGCCGTCTTCTCGGCGGTCGTGAACAGCGTGTTCGGCTCGGGCAGCACCAGCGCGTCGAAGTTCGACAGGTCGGTGGTCGAGGAGCCGCCGTAGGTGAGCGCGCTCGTCGCCGTCTTCATGCTGTAGCTGCCGGTCTTCTGCAGGGCGACGCCCCACGACGACAGCGCGCCGGTCCAGTCGGTCTCCGCGGACGGGGAGGAGTCCTGGGCCAGCGGGTCGGGCTTGCTGGTGGAGATGATCCAGTCCGCGTTGCCGGCCTCCTCGGCGTGGCCGTCGTCGAACAGGACCCGGTAGGTGGTGGCCGCGTGAGCGGGGGCGGCCGCGGTGCCGACCTGGAGGGCGGCTCCGGTGACGAGCAGTCCGAAACCGGCCAGGGCGGTGGTGAGTCTGTGGCGGGATCTACGGGATCCAAGCATCCGGCGAACCTCCGTGAGGGGGTGGGGGTGAAGGCGGTGCGGGCGCCAAATCTGCGCGCGTAGAACGTGCTTGAGATTTCTACACGCGTCGACTCATTGAAAGGTACATGGCATGTCCGGTCGGTGAACAGAAAACCGCTGTAACAACCGAGCGGGACTGCCGCCGGACTGAGCGGGCAGATTGGACAGCAGCGGAGTACCGACGAAGAGGGGCGGACATGGAGATCTCGGGCATCATCAGTGCCATCGTCATCGGGCTCATCATCGGTGTGCTGGGACGCCTGGTCGTCCCCGGCCGCCAGCACGTCGGCGTCCTGTGGACCATCGTCGTCGGCATCGTCGCGGCGCTGCTGGGTTCGGCGATCGCGGCGGGCTTCGGCGTGGCCGACACCAAGGGCCCCGACTGGATCGAGTGGTTCATCCAGATCGCCCTGGCGGCGATCGGGATCGCCGCCCTGGACCGCAGCAGGGCACGCCGGTGACCGGAGCGCGCCTCACCCGCGGCGGGGGGGGGCCCCGGCGGGGGGGGGCCGCCGCCCCCCCCCCCCCGCCGGGGCGCGGGGGGCCCCGCCCCCCCCC
>NZ_JBFAXI010000151.1:0-12283 GCF_040680735.1 Streptomyces sp. NPDC051987
CTTCTCGCGCTCCCACCGGGGGGCCGGGCTGGGCGGGGGGGCGGCCGGGGGCGGCTGCCCCCCCTTCCCCCCCCCCCGGCGGCCGCGCCCGCCCGCCCCCGCCCCCCCGCCGGGCCAGGGCCGCGCCCGCGCTTCGCGCGACCCCGTGTCCGTGCTGGTCATGGCCGCTTTGAGGGGTGATCCGGCGCGCCCTGGGAACGGCCTTCGCGGCCGGGGCGAATGGGCCCGTGAACTCCTTGACAACGCTTCGCGGCGGCCCGCAGACTGGCGTTGCGCTCATCGCAATCCGTTTCGCTATACGCACCGAGGTGTCATGATGATTCCCGCGTGCCGTCTCGCGGATCTGCCGCGAGGCGAGGCCCACCGGCTCGACATCGAACCGCCCGTCTCGGTGTTCCACACCGATGACGGCGAGCTCTTCGCCATCGACGACACCTGCACCCACCAGGACGCCTCGCTCGCCGACGGCTGGCTGGAGGGCTGTGAGGTGGAATGCCCCCTGCACGCCTCCACCTTCGACCTCAGGACCGGCGCCGTGGACGCACCCCCGGCCAAGCTCCCGGTCCGCACCCACGAGGTCGTGGTGCAGGACGGAACGGTCTACGTCCGGCTCTCCGCCGACGCGCCCAACCTGCCGCCGTGCGTCTCCGCCCGCCTCGCCGGCGGCGCGGCGTGAGGACGGTCGCCGTGGTGGGCGCCTCGCTGGCCGGGCTGTCGGCCGCACGCTCGCTGCGGCAGCGGGGGTACGACGGCCGGCTGGTCGTCGTCGGTGACGAGCCCCACCGTCCGTACGACAGGCCGCCGTTGTCCAAGGAGTTCCTGGTCGGCACCCTCGGCGAGGCGGACCTGGCGCTGGAGCGCGACGACGAGGACCTCGGCGCCGAGTGGCTGCTCGGCACCCGGGCCACCGGGCTCGACCGCACCGCGCGGGCGATCCGGCTGGCCGACGGCCGGGAGGTGCGCGCCGACGGCGTGGTCATCGCGACCGGCGCCGCGGCCCGCACCCTGCCCGGCACCGAGGGCCTCGCCGGGGTCCACGTGCTGCGCACCCTCGACGACGCCCGCGCCCTGCGGGCGGACCTCGCCCGGGGCGGCCGCCTGGTGGTGATCGGCGGCGGGTTCGTCGGCGCCGAGGTCGCCTCCACCGCGTACGCGCTTGGCCTCGACGTCACCGTGATCGAGGCGGCCCCGACCCCGCTGGCCGGACCGCTCGGCGAGGCCATGGGCGCGGTCGTCTCCGCCCTCCACGCCGACCACGGGGTACGGCTGCTGTGCGGGGTGGGGGTCAAGGGGCTGAGCGGCGAGCGGCAGGTGGCCGCCGTACTGCTGGAGGACGGCCGCAGCGTGCCCGCCGACACCGTCGTCGTCGGCGTCGGGGCCCGCCCGTGCGTCGAGTGGCTGGAGGGCTCCGGCATCGCGCTCGACAACGGCGTGAAGTGCGGCGCCGACGGGCGCACCAGCGTGGCCGGAGTGGTCGCGGTCGGCGACTGCGCCAACTGGTACGACCCGCACACCGGCACCCACCGCAGGGTCGAGCACTGGACCGGCGCGCTGGAACGGCCGGACACCGCCGTCGCCACACTGCTCGCCCACGGCGCCCGGGAACCGGGCACGCCCAGGCCGCCGTACTTCTGGTCCGACCAGTACGGCGTGAAGATCCAGTTCGTCGGTCACGCCGCCGGGGCCGACAGTGTGACGGTCGAGGAGGGCTCGACCGACGACCGCAGCTTCCTCGCCGTGTACCGGAGGGCGGGCCGGCCGGTCGCCGTGCTCGGGATGGACCAGCCGCGGCTGTTCACCCGCGCCCGCAAGCAGTTCGCCGCCGCGTCCTGACCCGGCACCCCGCGCCACCCCACCGATCCACGACGTCCTCCGAGGAGTGCACCGTGACCTCGACCAGCCTGCCGGACAGCCTGATCGCCACCCTCCCCGGCCCGGCCTACACCGATCCCGGGATCTTCGCCCAGGAGCAGGAACGCATCTTCGAGACGATGTGGTTCTGCGTGGCCCGTGCCGCGGACCTGCCGAAGCCCGGCGCGTTCCGCACCGTCGACGTGGGCCGCGAGAGCATCCTCGTCACCCGGGCCCGGGACCGGTCGATCCGCGCCTACTTCAACGTCTGCCGGCACCGCGGGGCCAGGCTCTGCACCGAGGAGACGGGCGAGGTCAGGCGGGCGTTCCAGTGCCCGTACCACGCCTGGACCTACGACCTCGACGGCAAGCTGGCCGCCGCCCCCAACCTCACCAAGATGCCCGACGTCGGCCGCACCGAGTACGGCCTGGTGGGCGTCGCCGTCCGCGAATGGCTCGGCTACGTGTGGGTGTGCCTCGCGGAGAACCCGCCGTCCTTCGAGGAGGACGTGATCGGCGCGGCGGTCGAGCGGCTCGGGGACGTCGAGTCGATCGAGCACTACGGCGTCGAGGACCTCTCGGTGGGCAGACGGATCGTCTACGACGTCAGGGCGAACTGGAAGCTCATCATCGAGAACTTCATGGAGTGCTACCACTGCGCCACCATCCACCCCGAACTCACCGAGGTGCTGCCCGAGTTCGCCGACGGCTACGCGGCCCAGTACTACGTCGGGCACGGCGCCGAGTTCGGCGCGGACGTCCAGGGCTTCACCGTCGACGGCTCCGCGGGGCTCGACCGCATCCCCGGGGTCTCGGCCGACCAGGACCGGCGGTACTACGCGATCACCGTCAAGCCGCAGGTGTTCATCAACCTGGTGCCGGACCATGTGATCTTCCACCGGATGTACCCGGTGGCCGTCGACCGCACGATCGTCGAGTGCGACTGGCTCTACCTGCCGCACGTCGTCGAGAGCGGCAAGGACGTCAGCCGGTCCGTGGAACTCTTCGACCGGGTCAACCGCCAGGACTTCGAGGCCTGCGAACGCACGCAGCCCGGCATGCGCTCACGGCTGTACGCCAAGGGCGGGGTGCTGGTGCCCAGCGAGCACCACATCGGCGCCTTCCACGACTGGGTCAACGAGCGGCTCGGCACCGGGCGGCAGCCGCAGTGACGCCCGTGGCCCGCGCGGGGAGGGACGCGGACGCGGGCCGTACGGCGGTCGTCGTGCGGGCGGCTCAGCCCAGGTAGCCCATGCGGTGGCTGATCTCCTCCGCGCCCTTGACCAGCACCGGCGCCAGCTCGTGCATGCGCTCCTCGGTGAACCGGTAGGACGGCCCGGACGCGCTGATCGACGCGATGACCACTCCCTCCCGGTCCCGGATCGGCGCGGCCATGGCGTGCAGCCCGATCTCCAGCTCCTCCAGCGTCCAGGCGTAACCGCGCTCCCGGGCCTCGGCGAGGTTCTTCTCCAGCTTCGCCTTCGAGGAGATGGTGTGCGGGGTCAGCTTCTTCAGACCCCCGTCCGAGATCAGGGCGGCGCGTTCCGCGGCCGGCCGGTGCGCGAGCATGATCTTTCCGCTGGAGGTGGCGTGCAGCGGGGTCAGCTGGCCGACCCAGTTGTGCGCGGTGACGGCGGCCGTGCCGCGCACCTGGTAGAGGTTGATCGCGTAGTGCTCCTGCATCACCGCGATGTTGACCGTCTCGCCGATCTCCTCGGCCAGCCGCTCGCACACCACCCGGCCCTGCTGCGTGACGTCGATGCGTCCCGTCACGGCGCCGGCCAGGCGTACGATGCCGAAGCCGAGCGAGTACTTGCCCCGCTCGCCCGACTGCTCCACGAGACCGCGCGCCTCCAGGGCGCCGAGCAGCCGGAACGCGGTCGACTTGTGCACATCGATCTCGGCGGCCACCTCGCTCACCCCCGCCTCGCCGCGCTGGGCCAGGATCTCCAGGACGCTGATGGCGCGGTCGACGGACTGCACGCCACCGGAAGATGAGCCGTTCGTTTCGGTATCCGGACTGTAGTTGCTCATAGCGAAACTATACGCGCAGTAAACAACGCACTCCAAGTAACGCGATGTGAACAAAGATCTTACAAGTTGCGTTGTTCGCAACCTGGTGCGTATAGCGATACCCGTACTAGCATGCCGCGCAATCGACCGCGCGAGTGAGACGAGGCACCATGGCTCCCTTGCAGTACGACTTCGTCATCGTCGGCGGCGGCTCGGCCGGCAGCGCACTGGCGAACCGGCTCTCCGCCGACCCCGGCAACCGGGTGCTGGTGCTGGAGGCGGGCCGCCCCGACTACCCGTGGGACGTCTTCATCCACATGCCGGCGGCGCTGACCTACCCCATCGGCAGCCGTTTCTACGACTGGAAGTACGAGTCGGAGCCGGAGCCGCACATGGGCGGCCGCCGCATCTACCACGCCCGCGGCAAGGTGCTCGGCGGTTCCAGCAGCATCAACGGCATGATCTTCCAGCGCGGCAACCCGATGGACTACGAGCGCTGGGCCGCCGACCCCGGGATGGAGACCTGGGACTACGCGCACTGCCTGCCGTACTTCCGCCGGATGGAGAACTGCCTGGCCGCCGACCCGGACGACGAGTTCCGCGGCCACGACGGCCCCCTGGTCCTGGAGCGCGGCCCGGCCACCAACCCGCTCTTCTCCGCCTTCCTCAAGGCCACCGAGGAGGCCGGGTACGCGCCGACCGACGACGTCAACGGCTACCGGCAGGAAGGGTTCGCCAAGTTCGACCGCAACGTCCACCGCGGTCGCCGGCTGTCCGCGTCGAAGGCGTACCTCAAGCCCGTCAGGAAGCGCCCCAACCTCACCGTGCGGACCCGCGCCCTGGTCACCCGCGTCCTCTTCGAGGGCAAGAAGGCGGTCGGCGTCGAGTACCGGCGCGGCCGGGGCGCCCTTCAACAGGTCCGCGCCAAGGAGGTCATCCTCTGCGGCGGCGCGATCAACTCCCCGCAGCTGCTCCAGCTCTCCGGAGTCGGGAACGCCAAGGAACTCGCCGCCCTCGGCATCGACGTCGTCCACGACCTGCCGGGCGTCGGCGAGAACCTCCAGGACCACCTGGAGGTGTACATCCAGTACGCCTGCAAGCAGCCCGTCTCCGTACAGCCGTACCTGGCGAAGTGGCGGGCCCCCTTCATCGGCCTCCAGTGGCTCTTCCGCAAGGGCCCGGCCGCCACGAACCACTTCGAGGCCGGCGGTTTCTGCCGCAGCAACGAGGACGTGGACTACCCCAACCTGATGTTCCACTTCCTGCCCATCGCGGTCCGCTACGACGGCTCGGTGCCGGCCGGCGGCCACGGCTACCAGGTGCACGTGGGCCCCATGTACTCCGACGCCCTCGGCTCGGTGAAGATCAAAAGCAAGGACCCGCGCGAACACCCGGCCCTGCGCTTCAACTACCTCTCCACCGAGCAGGACCGCCGCGAGTGGGTCGAGGCGGTCAGGGTCGCCCGCAACCTCCTCAACCAGCCGGCCCTCGCCCCCTACAACGACGGGGAGATCTCACCCGGCCCCTCCGTGGCGACCGACGAGGAGATCCTCGCCTGGGTCGCCAAGGACGGCGAGACCGCCCTGCATCCCTCCTGCACCTGCAAGATGGGCACCGACGAGATGTCCGTCGTCGACCCGACGAGCATGCGGGTGCACGGCGTGGAGGGTCTGCGCGTGGTGGACGCCTCCGTGATGCCGTACGTCACCAACGGCAACATCTACGCGCCGGTGATGATGATCGCAGAGAAGGCGGCCGACCTCATCCTCGGCAAGGACCCGCTGCCGCCGTCGAAGGCCGTCTACTACCGGCTCCGCGACGCCCAGCAGCAGGCAGGCTAGACCATGGCCACCGAGGCGCTGCGGGCGCTGCTGACCCGGGTCCGCTACGAGGTGCTGCCGGCGCGGGCGACCGAGGAGAAGGTCCTCGCCCATGTGCCCCGCGACGTCGTGGTCACGGTCACGGCGTCGCCGGCCAAGGGCCTGGAACCGACCCTCGCCCTGACCGAGCGGCTCAGCGCGCACGGCTACCGGGTCGTCCCGCACGTGCCCGCGCGGCTGCTGCGGGACGACACCCACCTGAAGGACGTCACCGAACGCCTGCGCACGGCCGGCGTCGACGACCTCTTCGTGCCGGCGGGCGACGCCGATCCGCCCGCCGGGCCCTACCAGGGAGCGCTGCCGGTGCTGCGCCGGCTCACCGAGCTGGGGCGGCCCTTCGCGCGGACCGGGATCACCGGCTACCCGGAGAGCCATCCCCTCATCCACGACGACCTCACCATCCAGGCGATGTGGGACAAGCGGGCGCACGCCACCTACATCGTCAGCAACCTCTGCTTCGACGCGCGCGTGCTCGGCGACTGGCTCACCCGGATCCGGCGCCGCGACGTCACGCTGCCCGTGTACCTGGGCGTCGCCGGGCCGGTGCAGCGGACCAAGCTGCTGGCCATGGCCGCGAAGATCGGGGTGGGGGAGTCGGCCCGCTTCCTGACCGGACACGCCTCCTGGTTCCTGCGCTTCGCGGCCCCCGGCGGCTACGACCCGCGGCGGCTGCTCACCCGGGGCGCCGCGGCGTTCACCGCGCCGTCGGCGGGCGTGGCGGGCCTGCATCTGTTCACCTTCAACCAGGTCGCCGAGACGGAGCGGTGGCGCCGGGCGCTGCTGGACCGGTTCGGCGGCTGACCCACCCCCCGGCCGTGCTGTTTTCGCGGCCGAATCGGGATACGCGGAGCCCTTGACGGCTGTCAGTACATTCGGTCAGGGTGTTCCACCAAAAGCAATCCAATGCACAATGCGCAACGAATTCGGCTCGAAGGGCGCGGCCGTGGCAGATCTGTATGTGGATGGAAAATGGCGCGCGGCGCTGGCCGGCGGCCACCGCGAGATCCGCTGTCCGGCGGACGGCACCCTCGTCGCGACGGTCGCTGAGGCGACCCGCCCCGACACCGAGGCCGCGATCACCGCGGCCCGGCGCGCCTTCGACGAGGGCCCCTGGCCCCACACCCCCGAGCGCGAGCGCGGCGCGCTGCTGCTGCGCACCGCCGACGTCATCGAGCGCGACGCCAAGGAGTTCGCCCGCGCCGAGTCCCTGGACACCGGCAAGCGCCTGGTGGAGAGCGAGTACGACATCGCCGACGTCGTCTCCTGCCTGCGCCACTACGGCGGCATCGCCGGCACCGACGCCGGCCGGGTGATCGACACCGGACGGGACGACGCCGTCAGCCGGGTCGAATACGAGCCGGTCGGCGTGTGCGGGCTGATCACCCCGTGGAATTACCCGCTGCTCCAGGCCTCCTGGAAGGTCGCGCCCGCCCTGGTCGCGGGCAACACGTTCGTCCTCAAGCCCAGCGAGCTCACCCCCTCCACCGCGATCCTGCTGCTGAGGGCGCTGGAGGAGGCCGGACTCCCGCCCGGAGCCGGCAACCTCGTCCTCGGCGCCGGTCCCGAGGCCGGCGCCCCGCTCGCCGAGCACCCCGCGGTCGACATGGTGTCCTTCACCGGCGGCCTGGAGACCGGCAAGCGGATCATGGCCACCGCCGCGGCGACCGTGAAGAAGGTGGCCCTCGAACTCGGCGGCAAGAACCCGAACGTCGTCTTCGCGGACGCCGACTTCGACACCGCCGTCGACTTCGCCCTCACCGCCGTCTTCCTGCACTCGGGGCAGGTCTGCTCGGCCGGGGCCCGGCTGATCGTCGAGGACTCGCTCCACGACGCCTTCGTCGACGAGGTGGTCCGCCGCGCCCGCCTGATCCGCCTCGGCGGCCCCTTCGACCCCGAGGCCGAGACCGGGGCGCTGATCTCCGCGCGGCACCGCGAGAAGGTCGAGGCGTACGTCGCGGCCGGCATCGCCGAGGGCGCCGTCCTGCGCTGCGGCGGCGCCCGCCCCGAGGACCCCGCCCTCGCGAACGGCTTCTACTACCCGCCCACCGTCCTCGACGAGTGCCGGCAGGACATGCGCGTGGTGCACGAGGAGTCCTTCGGCCCCGTGCTCACCGTGGAGCGCTTCCGGGACGAGGACGACGCCGTCCGCATCGCCAACGACACGGAGTACGGCCTGGCCGGAGCCGTCTGGACCCAGGACGCGGGCAGGGCCCAGCGGGTCGCCCGCAGGCTGCGCCACGGAACCGTGTGGATCAACGACTACCACCCCTATGTGCCGCAGGCGGAATGGGGTGGCTTCGGGCACTCGGGCGTGGGCCGCGAGCTGGGACCGACCGGCCTGGACGAGTACCGAGAGCCCAAGCACGTCTGGCAGAACATCCAACCCCGGCCGCAGCACTGGTTCCGCGGCTGACGCCGAAGAGAGGTCCCCACCATGACCCCAGCCCCGACCGAGGTGTCGCAGCGGCGCGACACGTCCCAGGACCCTCAGGACCGCACCCCGGTCATCTCCGTGCGCCGGCTGTGGAAGGTGTTCGGGCCGAAGGCCGACGAGGTGCCGGGCTCCGAGGAGCTCTGCGGGCTCACCCGCCGTGAGCTGATGGACCGCACCGGCTGCACCGCCGCCGTCCGGGACGTCAGCTTCGAGGTGTCGCCCGGCGAGGTCTTCGTCGTCATGGGCCTGTCCGGGTCGGGCAAGTCCACCCTGGTGCGCTGTCTGACCCGGCTGATCGAGCCCACCGCCGGGGAGATCGTCTTCGAGGGGGAGGACATCCGGGGCGCCGACCCGCGGCGGCTGCGGGAGCTGCGGCGCAGCAAGTTCTCCATGGTCTTCCAGCACTTCGGCCTGCTGCCGCACCGCAAGGTCGTCGACAACGTGGCGTTCGGCCTGGAGATCCGGGGCATGGGCAAGGCCGACCGGGTGAAACGCGCGATGGAGACCGTCGAACTGGTGGGGCTCGCCGGCTATGAGAACTCCTACCCCGACCAGCTCTCCGGCGGCATGCAGCAGCGCGTGGGCCTGGCCAGGGCACTGGCCGGCGACCCGGACGTCCTCCTCTTCGACGAACCGTTCTCCGCGCTGGACCCGCTGATCCGCCGCGACATGCAGAGCGAGGTCGTCCGCCTGCACCACGAGGTCGGCAAGACCATGGTCTTCATCACCCACGACCTCTCCGAGGCCCTCAAACTCGGCGACCGCATCCTGATCATGCGGGACGGCAAGACGGTCCAGTGCGGCACCGGCGACGAACTCGTCGGCGCCCCGGCGGACGACTACGTACGGGACTTCGTCAAGGACGTGCCGCGCGGCGACGTCCTCACCCTGCGCTGGATCATGCGGCCCGCCGAGCCCGACGACGCCCTGGACGGACCGGAACTGGGTCCGGACGTCGTGGTCCGCGAGGCGACCCGGGCGGTGCTGGCCGCCGAGAAGCCGGTCAAGGTCGTCGAGCACGGCAAGCTGCTCGGCATCGTCGGCGACGAGGAGATCCTCGCGGTCGTCGCCGGGCAGGAGGGCGGCGCCTGATGGCCGCCGTCGCCGACGCGACCGCGCCGGTCGCGACGCTACGCAGGAAGGTCAGCCGCCCGATGGTGGTGGCGGCGATCCTGGTCCTCTGGCTGGTGCTCTTCGCCGCGTTCCGGGGCCGGCAGACGCTTACCCTGGCCGCCGCCGACCTCACCGGCCTGCACCGTTGGCTCAACGACGTCAACGACAGCATCGGTGCCAACCGCAACTCCAATCCGGTCTTCCTCTACTTCTTCAACGAGATCCGGCTGGCCATCGACAACCTGGTCACCTTCGTCCAGTCCCTGATCTCCCAGCCCGCCGACGGCCGCCCGGTCCCGCAGATCGGCTGGCTCGGCGTGGTCGGACTCACCGGCTACGTCTCCTGGGCCGTGGGCAACTGGCGGGTCGCCCTGCTGGCCGTCGCCGGGTTCACCTTCTTCGGGCTCCAGGGCCTGTGGCAGGAGAGCATGGACACCCTGGCGCTGACCCTGTCGGCGGTCCTGGTGGCCCTGCTCATCGGCATCCCGCTCGGCGTGTGGGCGGGGCTCTCCGACCGGTTCAACCGGATCATGACGCCCTTCCTGGACTTCATGCAGACGATGCCGACCTTCGTCTACCTCGCCCCGCTGACCCTGATCTTCCTCATCGGCGGCGCCTCCGCCGTCATCACCACCGTCATCTACGCGGCCCCGCCCGCCATCCGCATCACCGCGCACGCCATCCGCTCCGTCCCCGAGACCACCGTCGAGGCGGCCGACTCGCTCGGCACCACCCGCACCCAGCAACTGCTGAAGGTGCTGCTGCCGATGTCGAAGCGCACGGTCGTCATGGGCGTCAACCAGACCATCATGGCGGCCCTGGCCATGGTCACCATCGCTGCCCTGATCGACGCGCCCGGCCTGGGCAAGACCGTCGTGCAGGCCCTCCAGTCGCTCGACGTCGGCACCGCCTTCAACGCAGGCCTCGCCATCGTCGTCATGGCGATCGTGCTCGACCGGGTCACCACCGCGGCCGCCGCCCGCACCGAGGCCCGCCGCACGGACGGACGGTTCGGCACGTGGCGCCGCCCGCTGCTGGGCGCGGGCGGGATCGCGGCCGCCGTCCTGGTCTACCTCTCCCACACCTACGTCTGGGCGGCCGAGTTCCCCGGCGACGGCACCGTGGGCAGTCACATCGCGAGCGCCGCCGACACCGCGACCACCTGGCTGCAGGACCACCTCTCCGGCCTCACCAACGCGCTGCGGGACGCCCTCACCAACGGCCTGCTCAACCCGTTCCAGACGCTGCTCACCGACTCGCCGTGGTGGCTCGTCGGCGCGGTCCTGGTCGGGCTCGGCGCGGTGCTCGGCGGCTGGCGGGCCGGGGTGACGGCAGCCGTGTGCGTCGGGCTGCTGGTCGGCACGGGCCTGTGGTCGGACAGCATGACCACCCTCGCCTCCACCGCCGTGGCCACCGTCCTGGTGATGCTGGTCGGCGTCGTCTTCGGCGTGTGGATGGGCCGCAGCACGCTGGTGGACCGGCTGATCCGGCCCACCCTGGACGCGGCACAGGTCATGCCGCCGTTCGTCTACCTGGTGCCGTTCCTGGCGCTCTTCGGCGCCACCCGCTTCACGGCGATCGTCGCGGCCGTCGTGTACGCGGCACCCGTGGCCGTCAAGATCATCGCGGACGGGGTGCGGAACGTGTCCGCGCCCACCGTGGAGGCGGCCACCTCGGCCGGGTGCAACACCTGGCAGATCATCACCAAGGTCCAGCTGCCGATGGCACGCAGCGCCCTGACCCTCGCGACCAACCAGGGCCTGATCTACGTGCTGTCGATGGTTGTGGTGGGCGGCCTGGTGGGGGCCGGCGCCCTCGGCTACGACGTCGTGGCCGGTTTCTCGCAGGGCGAGCTGTACGGCAAGGGGCTGGCGGCAGGGCTCGCCATCGTACTGCTCGGAGTCATGTTCGACCGGATCACTCAGGCTGCGGCACGACGCACCCGGGCATAAGGAGCTCGACACCATGGCACAACACTGGCGAGCCGGCGCGGCCGGCCTGGCCGTCCTCGGCCTCACCCTCACGGCCTGCGGCGGCGCGAAGGTCGGCGAGAGCAGTTCCGCCGGCTCGACGTCCTCGGGCGGCAAGTGCGGCACCTTCAACCTCGCCGTCAACCCCTGGGTGGGCTACGAGGCGGACGCGGCGGTCGTCGCGTACGTCGCGCAGCACGACCTCGGCTGTACGGTCGACAAGAAGGACCTCAAGGAGGAGATCGCCTGGCAGGGCTTCGGGACCGGCGAGGTCGACGCCGTCCTGGAGAACTGGGGCCACGACGATCTGAAGAAGAAGTACATCACCGGGCAGAAGACGGCCGTCGAGGCCGGCTCCACCGGCAACAAGGGCATCATCGGCTGGTACGTGCCGCCGTGGCTGGCCAAGGCGCACCCCGACATCCTCGACTGGAAGAACCTCGACAAGTACGCGTCCAACTTCAAGACGTCCGAGTCGGGCGGCAAGGGCCAGCTGCTCGACGGCGACCCGTCGTACGTCACCAACGACGCCGCCCTGGTGAAGAACCTGAAGCTGGACTTCAAGGTGGTGTACGCGGGCAGCGAGACCGCGCTCATCCAGGCCTTCAGGACGGCCGAGAAGAACAAGCAGTGGCTGATCGGCTACTTCTACGAACCGCAGTGGTTCCTGTCCGAGGTGCCGCTGAAGAAGGTCTCCCTGCCGAAGTACACGACGGGCTGCGACGCCGACGCGGCGAAGGTCGCCTGCGACTACCCCGTCTACGACCTCGACAAGATCGTCAGCGCGAGCTTCGCCAAGTCGGGCAGCCCCGCCTACGACCTGGTGAAGAACTTCAACTGGACCAACGACGACCAGAACACCGTGGCCAAGTACATCGCGGTGGACAAGCTGTCGGACGACGCGGCGGCCAAGAAGTGGGTCGACGCCAACCCCGACAAGGTGAAGGCCTGGCTGAAGAAGTAGCGGGGTCGCGAGCAGAAGTCGTTCCGGGACGCCCGGCGGGCGGTGCGCAGCTGTGCGC
>NZ_JBFAXI010000152.1:0-12067 GCF_040680735.1 Streptomyces sp. NPDC051987
GGGGCGGGGCGGCCGCCCCGAGCCGGGCCGCGACCCCCTTGTGGGCCCGCCCCCTTCTCGCTGCGCTGTTCGGGGTCAGGCCGTCCTGGCCGCCGCCCACGCGTGCTGTGCCGCCACGTCCGCCTTGACCTCCGCCAGCTGGACGGCGACCGCGCTGGGGGCCGTGCCGCCCCTGCCGTCGCGGGAGGCGAGGGCGCCCGGGACGTTGAGGACGGTGCGGACCTCGGGGGTCAGGTGGGCGGAGATCTTGGCGAACTGGTCGTCGGTCAGCTCGTCGAGCTCCTTGTTCTCGGCCTCCGCCGCCTTGACGCACTCGCCGGCCACCTCGTGGGCGACGCGGAAGGGTACGCCCTGCTTGACCAGCCACTCCGCGATGTCGGTGGCGAGGGAGAAGCCGGCCGGAGCCAGTTCCTCCATGCGCTCGCGGTGGACCGTGAGGGTGGCCATCATGCCGGTGAAGGCCGGGAGCAGGACCTCCAGCTGGTCGCAGGAGTCGAAGACCGGCTCCTTGTCCTCCTGGAGGTCGCGGTTGTAGGCGAGCGGGAGGGCCTTGAGGGTGGTCATCAGACCGGTCAGGTTGCCGATCAGGCGGCCGGACTTGCCGCGGGCCAGCTCCGCGATGTCGGGGTTCTTCTTCTGCGGCATGATCGACGAGCCCGTGGAGAACGCGTCGTGCAGGGTCACGAAGGAGAACTCCTTCGTGTTCCAGATGATGACCTCCTCCGCGATGCGGGAGAGGTTCACGCCGATCATCGCGGTGACGAAGGCGAACTCCGCCACGAAGTCGCGGGAGGCGGTGCCGTCGATGGAGTTGCCGACGCTGCCGCGCTCGAAACCGAGATCGGCGGCGACCGCCTCCGGGTCCAGGCCCAGCGAGGAGCCGGCCAGCGCGCCGGAGCCGTACGGGGAGACGGCTGTCCGCTCGTCCCACTGGCGCAGCCGCTCGGCGTCCCGGGACAGGGACTGGACGTGGGCCAGGACGTGGTGGGCGAAGAGCACCGGCTGGGCGTGCTGGAGGTGGGTGCGGCCGGGCATCGCCACGTCAGGGTGGGCCTCGGCGAGGCCGATCAGGGCGTCCTGGAGGTCGGCGATCAGGCCGCCGATCACCCGGGCGTGGTCCCGGAGGTACATCCGGAAGAGGGTCGCGACCTGGTCGTTGCGGGAGCGTCCGGCGCGGAGCTTGCCGCCGAGGTCGGGGCCGAGGCGCTCCAGGAGGCCGCGCTCCAGCGCGGTGTGGACGTCCTCGTCGGCGATCGTGCCCACGAAGGAGCCGTCGGCGACGTCGGCCTCCAGCTTGTCGAGGCCCGCGATCATGCGCTGGAGCTCGTCCTCGGTGAGCAGGCCCGCCTTGTGCAGCACGCGCGCGTGGGCACGCGAACCGGCGATGTCGTAGGGCGCGAGCCGCCAGTCGAAGTGGACGGACGCGGACAGTTTCGCCAGGGCCTCGGCGGGACCGTCGGCGAAACGTCCGCCCCAGAGCCGTACGTCACCGCTGTTGCTGCTCACTTGCGTTGCTCCTAGAAGAGATACGGATGTGGCACCGCCTCCCCGGCCATGAACGGGGAGGCGGTCGTCACGCTACTGCCCGGGACAGGTCACGTCGGGCTACGCCCGCTGATCACGCCGTGCGGCGATCTTCGAAGACAGGCTGTAGATGTCGATGAAGCCCTTGGCCGCGGCCTGGTCGAAGGTGTCGCCGGTGTCGTAGGTGGCGAGGTTGAAGTCGTAGAGGGAGGACTCGGAGCGGCGGCCGGTGACGACCGCGCGGCCGCCGTGCAGGGTCATCCGGATGTCTCCGGTGACGTGCTGGTTGGCCTCGGTGACGAAGCCGTCCAGGGCGCGCTTGAGCGGCGAGAACCACTGGCCGTCGTAGACGAGTTCACCCCAGCGCTGCTCCACCTGTCGCTTGTAGCGGGCGAGTTCGCGCTCGACGGTGACGTTCTCCAGCTCCTGGTGGGCGGTGATGAGCGCGATCGCGCCCGGCGCCTCGTACACCTCGCGGGACTTGATGCCGACCAGGCGGTCCTCGACCAGGTCGATCCTGCCGACGCCCTGGGCGCCGGCGCGCTCGTTGAGCTCCTGGATCGCCTGGAGGACGGTGACCTGCCTGCCGTCGACGGCGACCGGGGCGCCCGCCTCGAAGGAGATGACCACCTCGTCGGCCTCGCGCGGGGTGGCCGGGTTCTGGGTGTACTCGTAGATGTCCTCGATGGGGCCGTTCCAGATGTCTTCGAGGAAGCCGGTCTCGACGGCGCGGCCGAAGACGTTCTGGTCGATGGAGTAGGGGGACTTCCTGGTGGTCGCGATCGGGAGGTTCCTCGCCTCGCAGAAGGCGATGGCCCTGTCGCGGGTCATCGCGTAGTCGCGGACCGGGGCGATGCAGGTCAGGTCGGGGGCGAGGGCGACGATGCCGGCCTCGAAGCGGACCTGGTCGTTGCCCTTGCCGGTGCAGCCGTGGGCGACCGTGGTGGCGCCGTGCTTGCGGGCGGCGGCGACCAGGTGCCGGACGATCGCGGGCCGGGAGAGGGCGGAGACCAGCGGGTAGCGGTCCATGTAGAGGGCGTTCGCCCTGATCGCCGGGAGGCAGTACTCCTCGGCGAACTCGTCGCGGGCGTCGGCGACCTCGGCCTCGACCGCACCGCAGGCGAGGGCCCGCTTGCGGATGACGTCCAGGTTCTCGCCGCCCTGGCCGACGTCCACCGCGACGGCGATGACCTCGGCGTTCGTCTCCTCGGCGATCCAGCCGATGGCGACGGAGGTGTCCAGCCCGCCGGAGTAGGCGAGTACGACGCGCTCGGTCATGGTCCCTCCTCCCGTACGTCCTCTTGCTATGCATGATTATGCAGAGCTCTGCATGATTCGTCAATCGGGCCAAGGGTCCAGCGGTTCGCCGGACTGATGTGAAAAAGGTTTGAACAAACGAAACCGCTTACCCGTACCCATCCCTGAACGCTGGCGCCGCGTTTGTAAACCCACCTCTGACCCAAGTGAGGCATCCGCATGTCCAGGGCTCTTCCGAAGTACAACAAGCGTCGTGTCGCGCTCATCGGCGGTGCCGCCGCCGTGGCCCTGTCCGGCGCGGTCATCGCCGGTTCGGCCCTCGCCGGTACGCCCGACCAGAGCAGCGGCACGAGCAACGCGCGCACCTTCGCCGCCTCCCCCGGCACCATCACCTGCCCGGACGTCGCCTCCAAGCTCCCGGCGATCCCCGCCTCCGCGAAGGCCGAGGTCGACAGAAACCTCACGCTCCTGCAGACGCAGATCCAGGAGGCGAACAAGCGGCTGGTCGACACGGTGGGCCAGGGCGGGCCCAACTTCGTGAACAACGCGATCCTCGGTCCCCTCAAGGACAAGCGCGTGGCGACCATCAACCGGATCGCGACCGCCATCGGCCGTACGGCCGCCAAGCCGACCGGCCTGGACTCGCTGGCGCCCTGCGCCCTGAACGCGGGCGGGGCCGCCACGAACACGGGCAGCGGCACGGCGAAGGGGACCGGCGCCGCCAAACCGGGCACGGCCGCGAGCCAGCAGCAGTCGACGGGCAGCAGCGGCAGCAAGGCCAACAGCGCGGTGGGCACGATCAGCTGCCCGGACGTCGCCTCCAAGCTCCCGGCGGTCCCCGCGTCCGCGCAGGCCGAGGTCACCCGCAACCTCACCCTGCTCCAGACCCAGATCCAGGAGGCCAACAACCGGCTCCAGACCACGGTCGGCCAGGGCGGCCCCAACTTCGTGCAGAACGCGATCCTCGGCCCGCTGGCCGACAAGCGGAAGTCGACCATCGACCGCATCGCCATCGCGATCGGCCGGACGTCGGCCAAGCCCACCGGCCTCGACTCCCTGGCCGCCTGCACGCTCACCAAGTGACGTGACAGGCAGCTGCGGCCGCCCCGTGTTCAGCGCCGGCCGGGGCGGCCGCAGTGGGTCCTGTCCGGATCCCGGAATCCCTCAGCCGTGCGCAGCAGGTGCGCCGATACTCTCCAGACATGGGAAAGACCTATGAGCGCATCGACGGCAGGCTCCGCACGTTCATCGAGGCACAGCCCCTGTTCTTCACCGCCACCGCCCCGCTCGCGGGCGACGGCACGGTCAACCTCTCCCCCAAGGGCCTCCGGGGCTCCTTCGCCGTACTCGACGAACTGACCCTGGCCTACCTGGACTTCGCCGGCTCCAACGCCGAGACCATCGCCCATCTGCGGGAGAACGGCCGCATCACCCTGATGTGGTGCGCGTTCCAGGGCCCGCCGAACATCGTGCGGGTGCACGGCCGCGGCGAGGCGGTCTTCCGGGACGACCCGCGCTTCCCGGAACTCCTCACCCGTTTCCCGGACATCGACCCGACCCGGCACGGCCTGCGCGCGATCATCGTCGTGCACGCCGAACTCGTCCGGGACAGCTGCGGTTACGCGGTCCCCCACATGGCGTACGAGGCCGACCGCGAGCTGCACGGGAAGCGCTTCGCGCGGGAGGACGACGCCTCGCTGAGCGCGTACTTCGAGAAGAAGGAACACATCGCGGTGAGCCTGGACGGCCTCCCCGGGCTGCCCTTGCCGCTGCCTCCGTCGGGTTCCCCGCGCCCCTAAGCATCTCCGCTGGTCGCGAGTTCGACCGTGAACGTCGTCGCACCGGGGTGGCTGGTCAAGGTCACCGTCCCCCCGTGCGCCTCCACCACAGCCGCCACGATCGACAGGCCCAGACCCGCTCCGCCGCCGGGGGCGTCCGCGCGGCGGCGGTGTTCGGCTCGGGTGAAGCGTTCGAAGACGCCGGGCTGGATGTCCTTCGGGACGCCGGGGCCGTCGTCGTGCACCCGGAGGACCGCCGTCCGCCCCTCCGTCTCCAGCGTCACCGTCACCTTCGTGCCGGCCGGTGTGTGCAGACGCGCGTTGGCCAGCAGGTTGGCCAGCACCTGGTGCAGGCGGTGGGTGTCGCCGGTCACCGTGACCGGCCGCTCCGGGAGGTCCAGGGTCCAGCGGTGGTCGGGACCCGCGGCGCGGGCGTCCGTGACGGCGTCCAGGACCAGGTGGGTGAGGTCGACCGGGTGGCTCTCCAGGGGGCGGCCGGCGTCGAGGCGGGCCAGCAGGAGGAGGTCGTCGACCATCTCGCCCATGCGGGAGGACTCGGCGGCGATGCGCTCCAGGGCGCGGGTGATCTCGGGCGGCAGCGGGCCCGGGTGGAACAGGGCCAGTTCCGCGTGGCCGCGGACCGAGGCGACCGGGGTGCGCAGCTCGTGGCTGGCGTCCGCCGCGAAGGTGCGCAGGCGTTCCTCGCTCGCGTGGCGTTTGCTGAGCGCGTCCTCGACGTGGCCCAGCATGCGGTTGAAGGCGGTGGCCATCCGGCCCACCTCGCTGCGCGGGTCGGACTCGGGGGCGCGGGACGGCAGCGCCACCTCGCCGCTGGCCAGCGGCAGCTCGCTGACCCGGGTGGCCGTGTCCGCGACGCGGCTCAGCGGGCGCAGGGACCAGCGGACCCAGAGGGCGCCGGCCACCCCGGCCGAGGCGAGGGCCACGCCGAACACGGCGGCGGCGACCAGCTCCAGGCGCTGCACGGTGGCCCGTACCGGTTCCAGAGGCAGGCCGATGACCAGGACGTCGCCGTCGCGGCCGGGCCAGGCCAGCAGCCGGTAGCAGCCGATCGAGGCGAGGTGGACCGTGTGGCCGCGGCCGTCCACCGGCAGCTCGGCGAGGGCCGCGCGGTCCCGGGCCGTGAGAGTGACGGTCAGGTCCGGATCGGCGCCGGAGGGCACCAGGGCCACATTCGTGACCTGGCCCTTCACCAGGCGGACGCCCAAGGTGCCGGCCGCCTGGCGGCGGGTGTCGGCACGCTCGTCGCCGTCCCGGTCGCTGGGCTTGTAGTTCCCGTGCTCCAGGGACTGCGGGAAGCTCGGACCCGTCTGCTGGAGCTGCTGGTCCAGGCGCCCGGTGAGGAAGCCGTCCAGTTCCACCACGGCCGCGACGCCCACCGCCGCGCAGCTCACCGCGAGCAGCACGACCAGGCCCGCGGTGAGGCGGGCGCGGAGAGTGCGGGGGCGGGGCAGGCGGCGGAGCAGGTGCCGGAGCCGTCGGGCCAGGGTCATGTGGTCACCGGTTTGAGGACGTAACCGGCGCCGCGAACCGTGTGGATCATCGGCTCGCGGCCCGCGTCCACCTTCTTGCGCAGGTAGGAGATGTACAGCTCGACGACATGGGCCCGGCCGCCGAAGTCGTACGACCACACCCGGTCCAGTATCTGCGCCTTGCTGAGGACGCGGCGCGGGTTGCGCATCAGGAAGCGGAGGAGCTCGAACTCGGTCGGGGAGAGCTCGATCAGCTCGCCGGCCCGGCTCACCTCGCGGGCCTCCTCGTCCATGCTCAGGTCGCCGACGACCAGCCGGGGGCCGTCGTCCTCCTGCTGGCGGGCCATGCCGGCCCGGCGCAGCAGGCCGCGCAGCCGGGCGACCACCTCCTCCAGGCTGAAGGGCTTGGTGACGTAGTCGTCGCCGCCCGCGGTGATGCCGGCGATACGGTCCTCCACGGCGTCCCGGGCGGTGAGAAAGAGCACACAGACGTCCGGCTTGACCTGGTGCAGCGAGCGGAGCACGGCGAAGCCGTCGGTGTCCGGGAGCATCACGTCCAGGACCACCGCGTCCGGCATCA
The DNA here is from genome assembly GCF_040680735.1 of Streptomyces sp. NPDC051987. Taxonomy (NCBI): domain Bacteria; kingdom Bacillati; phylum Actinomycetota; class Actinomycetes; order Kitasatosporales; family Streptomycetaceae; genus Streptomyces; species Streptomyces sp. NPDC051987. Next base: position 6,630 of record NZ_JBFAXI010000152.1, read on the forward strand.
GCTCGCGGGCCGCGGTCAGCGCACCCGCGCCGTCGTCGGCCGCGCGGACCTCCCAGCCCTCGTAGCGCAGGGCACCGGTGAGGACCTCCGCGAGGTCGGGGTCGTCGTCGACGACGAGGACGCGGAGCGGGGTGCCGTCAGGGCGGGTGAGGGCGGGGCGGCCGGAGCGGGTCGTGTTCATCGCGTCTACCAGCATCCCTCCTCCCGACCGGAACGGGCCGCCCCGGCTGCTCTGAGTTTCCTCTGAGCCGGCTAAGCCGGTGCCCGTTCAGAGGGTGCTCAGAGGTTCGGGTTGCACAGTGGCGGCCTGACCGGAGAAAGGACACGACTCATGACGACCGTGGACGAACGGCGTACGGCGCCCGCCGTGCCCGCGACCACGCGCCGCTCCCCCGCGGGTGCCGTGCTCGCCCTGCTCTGGGCCGGTGCCGCGGCCGTGGTTCTGCTGTGGTGGTCGGACACCGGTTCCGTCGTGGGCGCGGCGGGCTGGCTGACCGGGGCCGGGCGGATCGCCGGCCTGCTGTGCGGATACTCCTGCGCGGTGCTCGTCGGCCTGATGGCCCGGGTGCCGCTGCTGGAGGTGCGCGTCGGCTCGGACCGGGTCGCCCGCTGGCACGCGATGGCCGGCCGGTACACGGTCTGCCTGCTGGTCGCGCACGTGGTGCTGATCCTCGCCGGGTACGCGGCCCAGGACCACGCCTCCCTCGTCCACGAGACGCTGACCGTCGTCCTGGACTACCCCGACATGCTCAAGGCGACGGCCGGGACGGTGATCCTCTTCGCCGTCGGCATCACCTCGATGCGCGCGGCGCGGCGCCGCACCAGCTACGAGTTCTGGTACTACGTGCACCTGCTCACCTACGCGGCCGTCTTCCTCGCCTTCTTCCACCAGCTGACACTGGGCAACGACTTCAACGGCAAGCCGGTCGCCACCGCCTTCTGGTACACGCTGTACCTCGGGGTCGCCGCCCTGGTGGTGTGGTTCCGGATCCTGGCGCCCGTGCGGCTCAACCTGCGGCACCGGCTGCGCGTGCACTCGGTGCAGAAGGAGGCGCCGGGCGTGTACTCGGTCGTCGTCGAGGGCCGGCGGATCGGGGAGCTGGGCGCGCAGGCCGGGCAGTTCTTCCGCTGGCGGTTCTTCGGCGGCGACGGCATGGGCCGGACGTCGACCCCGTACTCCCTGTCGGCGCCGCCGCGCGGCGACCTGCTGCGGATCACCGTCAAGGCGCTCGGCGACCACAGCACGGCGGTGGCGCTGCTGCGGCCGGGCACGCGGGTGTGGGCGGAGGGCCCGTACGGCGCCCTCACCGCGGACCGGGCCACCAGTCACCGGAGCCTGCTCATCGCGGCCGGCGTCGGCATCACCCCGCTGCGGGCGCTCTTCGAGACGCTGCCCGGCCAGGTCACGCTGCTCTACCGGGCCAGGACCGCGGAGGACCTGGCGCTGGGCGGCGAGCTGGAGGCGATCGCGCGCTGGCGCGGCGGCCAGGTGCTCTACGCCCTCAACGGCCCGCACGGCGAACGCCCGGCCCTCACCGCGCAGTCGCTGCGGGCGACCTTCCCGGGCCTCGGCGGTTACGACGTGTACATCTGCGGTCCGCACGGCTTCGCCCAGGAGCTGTACGGAGCGCTGCGCGCGGCCGGGGTGCCCGACCGCCGTATCCACCACGAGTCCTTCGAGCTGTGAGGCCCCTGTCGTGCACGCACTGAACAAGAACCGTCCCCTGCGTCGCGTCATGCTGGCGAGCGCCGCGACCGTCTCCGGGATCGTGATGCTGCTGGCGCTGAAGCCGCACACCGCCCCGACGGTGATCGCCGACTCGGCGGTCCCCGCCCCGTCGGCGAGCGCGAGCGCCTCACCCGGCACGACCGGCGGCTCAGGCAAGTCCGGCGACTCTGACGATTCTGGCAGCTCCAGCGGCTCCAAGGGTTCCAGCGGCTCCGGCAAGTCCGGGAGCAGCAGCGGTACCAAGACCGTCACGGGGGACACCGTGCAGACCCGCTGGGGCCCCGTCCAGGTGAAGGTGACCGTCAAGAACGGCAGGATCACCGACGTCACGGCGGTGCAGTATCCGTCGGACAACCCCCGGGACCAGCAGATCAACAGCTACGCCCTCCCGCAGCTGCGCAGCGAGGCGCTGGCGGCGCAGAGCGCGCAGATCGACACGGTCTCCGGGGCCACCTACACCAGCCAGGGTTACCAGCAGTCACTCCAGTCGGCACTGGACTCCGCGGGGCTCTGAACACTCGGGCAGTACGGCACGTATCTGTGGGCCAAGGGTCAATTCCCTACGGAGGAACCGTGACCACCACACTCGCAGGCGGACGTGCCGCCCGCCGACAGACGATGCGCCGCATCCGCCCGCGCCGCTCACCGGCCGTACCGCTGCTGCTCGCCGTGTGGGCGGGTGCGGCGGCCGTACTCTGGCTGTGGTGGCAGAACACCCCCTCCATCGCCGACCAGAACGGCAAGATCCTCAACGCGGGCCGGATCACCGGCCTGCTGGCCGGCTATCTGATGGCCCTCGTGGTGCTGCAGATGGCCCGGGTGCCCGCGCTGGAGCGGCGGGTCGGCTCCGACCGCGTCGCCCGCTGGCACGCGATGAGCGGCCGCTACACGCTCTGCCTGGTCTTCGCGCACGTCTTCCTCATCATGTGGGGCTACGCGCTGCAGGCCGGCAAGACGCTGAACGACATCGTCCAGCAGACCATCGACTCCGTGAACCAGCTCCCCGACATGGGCAAGGCCGCCATCGGGACCGGCCTGTTCGTCGTCATCGGCCTGACCTCGATCGGCCCGGTGCGGCGCAGGATGCCGTACGACACGTGGTACCACGTGCACCTGCTGACGTACGCGGCGGTGTTCCTGACCTTCTGGCACCAGATCACCACCGGCAACGACTTCGCCCTCACCCCGATGGCCAAGACCTTCTGGTACGGGCTGTACGGCGCGGTGACGGCGCTGGTGGTCTGGTACCGGATCCTCACCCCGATCCGGCTCAACCTCCGGCATCGCATGCGCGTCGAGGCGGTCATCGAGGAGACGCCGGGCATCGTGTCGGTGCTGATCGGCGGGCGCAAGCTGCACCGGATGGGCGCGGAGGCCGGCCAGTTCTTCCGCTGGCGTTTCATGGCCCCCGGGATGCGGTTCAGCTCGCACCCCTACTCGCTGTCGGCGGCCCCGCGCCCCGACATGCTGCGGATCACCGTCAAGGCGATCGGCGACCACAGCGCGCGGCTGCGCGAACTGCGGCCCGGGACCAGGGTGTGGGCCGAAGGGCCGTACGGGGCGATGACCGCGTCCCGGCGCAGCCGCGGCAAGGTCCTGCTGGTGGCGGGCGGCGTCGGGATCACGCCCATGCGGGCGCTGTTCGAGACGCTGCCCGGCGCCGCGGGCGACCTGACCCTGCTCTACCGGGCCAACACCACCCAGGACCTGGCCCTCTGGGACGAGCTGGCCAAGATCGCCAAGGAGCGCGGGGCCCGGCTGATGTACGCGGTCAACAGCCCGGAGGGCGAGCGGCCGGACATCTCCGCGGAGAACCTCCAGCGGAAGATCCCGGACATCGTCGACCACGACGTCTTCATGTGCGGCCCGCCCGGGTTCGCGCAGGGCGTGTACGAAGCACTGCGCGGCGCGGGGGTCCCCGCCCGCCGCATCCATCACGAGTCGTTCGAGATGTGAGCGACGGGACCACACGGGAATCCAGGGAATCGGGAGTTCGTAAGCGATGAGGAAGACTCACCCCATCAGGCGTGTGGTGCTGGCCACCGCGGCGACCGTGTCCGGCGTCGTGCTGCTGCTGTCACTGAAGCCGTCGTCGGACCCGGCGGCCGCGTCGGCGGCCGGCGCGGCTCCGTCGGCCGCGGCGGCCGGGCAGGAGTCGCCGCAGGGCGGCACGGGGGCCGCCGGCACCACGACGGTGGACGGGGCCGCGACGCAGACGCAGTACGGGGTCGTCCAGGTCCGGCTGACCGTCGCGAACGGCAAGATCACCCAGGCCCAGGCGATCCAGGCGCCCAAGGGCGGCACCAGCGACCAGAAGACCGCGCTGTCGGTGCCGCAGCTCAACAAGGAGACGGTGGCCGCGCAGAGCGCGAACATCGACTCGGTCTCCGGGGCGACGTACACGAGCACCGGCTACAAGCAGTCGCTGCAGTCGGCGCTGGACAAGCTGAAGCAGGCGAGCGCGTCCTCCTCGGGCACGTCGGGGTCGTCGGGGTCGTCCTCGTCGGGGTCCGCGCAGGCGCAGGCCAAGACGGTGACCGGGCAGGTCGCGCAGACCCCGTACGGGCCGGTCCAGGTCCGGGTCACCGTCTCCGGCGGGAAGATCACCAAGGCGGAGGCGGTGCAGGCGCCCAAGGGCGGCACCAGCGACCAGAAGACGGCGCTCTCCGTCCCGAAGCTCAACCAGGAGGCGGTGGCGGCCGGGAGCGCGAACATCGACTCCGTCTCCGGGGCCACCTACACCAGCACCGGCTACAAGCAGTCCCTGCAGTCGGCGCTGGACCAGGCCGGTGGCTGAGGCGGTGGCCGAGTCCGCGGAGGCTCCCGCCGCGGTGCGTCACGCGGAGGAGGTCATGGGGACCGTCTTCTCCTTCGACGTCCGCGGCGGGGATCCGGACGCCGTACGGGCGGCCCTCGACGAGGCGGTCGCCGGACTGCACCGGGTCGACCAGGTGTTCAGCACGTACCGCGAGGACAGCCAGGTGTCCCGGCTGGCGCGGGAGGAGCTCGGCGTCGCCGACTGCGATCCCGAGGTGGCCGAGGTGCTGGAGCTGGCGGCCGAGGCGGAGCGGGTCAGCGACGGCTGGTTCAGCACCCGCTACCGGGGGCGGCTCGACCCCACCGGGATCGTCAAGGGCTGGTCGGTGGAGCGGGCGGCGCGGGCGCTGCGGCGGGTGGCCGGGGTGAGCGGGGTGAGCGTGAACGGCGGCGGTGACGTCCAGATGTCCGGCACGCCCGAGCCGACGCGGTCCTGGCGGGTGGGGATCGCCGATCCGCTGCGGCCCGGTGGGCTGGCGGCGGTGATCACGGCGGCGGGCGTCGACGAGCTGGCGGTGGCGACGTCGGGGACGGCGGAGCGGGGCGCCCACATCGTCGACCCGCGGACCGGGAAGTCGGCGGTGACGGATCTGGTGGCGGTGACGGTGGTGGGGCCGCGGCTGACGTGGGTGGACTGCTGGGCCACGGCGGCGTTCGCGATGGGGTCGCGGGCCGGGTTGGCGTGGCTGGAGTCGCTGCCGGACGTGGAAGGGCTGCTGATCACCGCGGGCGACGAGGTGCGGTGCACCGGGGGGCTGGCGACGCGGCTGGGGTGAGGCCGGTGGGACGCTCACCGGCGCTTGCAGGCCAACTCCCCCCGGCCTTCGGCCGGGGGGACCCCCAGCGGGCACCCGTGCCGCCCCAGCGGCACGACTGCCCGCGGCTGGGAGCG
>NZ_JBFAXI010000153.1:0-11925 GCF_040680735.1 Streptomyces sp. NPDC051987
GCCCATCGCCGGCTCCTGCGGCCGTGTGGCGGCCGCACACAGGGGGCGAGCGGGACTGGGTGTCAGTGCGCCGCGGCTTCGGTGACGACGACCTCGTCGATGCTGCGCTCGATGTCCTCCGTACTGGACGAGGTCGCCCTCGCCCAGTAGTAGATGACCATCGAGAAGACGGCGATCACCAGGATGTCCCACCACAGACCGATGTTGGCCTGGCCGCCGAAGCCGCCCTGCCAGGAGATCAGCCCCATGCCCAGCAGATAGACGGGCAGCCACTGCGCAGCCTTGAAGTCCAGGCGGGGCGCGTCCGGCAGGTTCTTGCTGTGAGCGTAGTAGGCGTAACCGCCGAGCAGCAGGTAGCCGAGGATGATCGCCAGGCCGAGCCGCCACAGGGTGCCCCAGCCGGACCAGTAGATGATCAGGTTGGCCACCACGAACGCCACCGGCGAGACCACCTTGCCCGCGGGCAGCCGGTACGGGCGCTCCAGGCCAGGCAGCTTGTCGGCGAAGACGCCGTACGCCAGTGGGGCGCCCGCGTACATCAGCACGCTCGCGGAGGTGATGAAGCCGACCAGCTGGTGCCAGCTCGGGAAGGGCAGGAAGCAGATCACACCGGTCACGAAGGACATGACGAGACCGAACCACGGCACGCCGCGCGCGTCGGTCTTCGTGAAGATCTTCGGGGCGTAACCGTTCTTCGCCAGGCCGTAGGAGACGCGTGAGGTGGCGGTGGTGTAGATCAGGCCGGTGCCGCCGGGGGAGATGATCGCGTCGAGGTAGAGGACCACGGCCAGCCAGCCGAGGCCCACCAGGGTCGCGAGGCCGGCCCACGGGCCGCTGTCACCCTTGTACCCGAGGTGGGCCCAGCCGTGCGCGAAGGAGCTGTGCGGCAGCGCGGCGATGAACACGACCTGGAGCAGGACGTAGATGACGGCCCCGATGGCGACCGAGCCGAGCGTGGCGCGCGGCAGGTCCTTCTTCGGGTCGCGGCTCTCACCCGCGAGCTGGATCGCCTGCTCGAAGCCGAGCAGCGCGAAGATGATGCCGCTGCTGCTGATCGCGGCCAGCACGCCCTTGGCGCCGAACGGCGCGAAGCCCTCGGAGTGGAAGTTGCCCGGGTGGAAGTGGGTCACTGCCATGATGAAGATCGCACCCAGCGGGACGGCGATCTTCCACCAGGTCGCGGCGCTGTTGGTGTGCGCGAGCGCCCGTACGCCGAAGAAGTTGACGCCCACGAAGAGCGCCATGAGCACGATCGCCACCAGCAGGCCGCTCGCCGTCAGGGTCTTGTCGGCGTGCTGGAAGTGCTGGGCCCACGACCAGTGACCGGCGTAACCGATCATGGCCTCGACCTCGATCGGGGCGACGGTGGCGGCCTGGAGCCAGGAGAACCAGCCGAAGGACATGCCGGCCAGGCCGCCGAAGGCGTAGTGCGGGTAGCGGGCTGTACCGCCCGCCACCGGGAACATGCCACCCAGTTCGGCATGCACCAGAGCCAGCAGCACGATCGCGACGGCGCCGATCACCCACGAGATGATCGCCGCGGGGCCGGCCTGGATGACCGCGTCGTGCGCGCCGTACAACCAGCCGGAGCCGATGATCGAGCCCACAGAGGCCCACATCAGGCCGATCAGCCCGACGTCCCGCCTCAGACCGCCCGAAGGTTTGATGTCCTCCGGTGCGGCGTTCTCGACACTCACCATGTCAAGTGGCCTCTCAGTTTCTGAACGCAGATTTAACGAGCAAGAGGGCACAAGTTAAGGGCGCATGCCGCAAGCGGAGAAGAGTGTTGCCGAAGATTTGACCCTCGATCTTTCCTGTCTTGGCCAAAGCTTTTGCACAGGTCAGCGAGGGTCACGGAATGTCCGTATTCAGGTGTGTTCAGTGAGAAGAGGGTAAGACAAGAAGCTCAGATCTTCCTCAAATCCGGCTCAGTTCAGGCCCAGGCGAGGAATTTCGATGGCCGGGCAGCGGTCCATGACCATGTCCAGTCCCGCGGCCCGCACCCGCTCGTACGCCGCCTCGTCGACCACCCCCAGCTGGAACCACACCGCCCTCGCGCCCTTCGCCACCGCCTCGTCCGCGACCGGCCCGGCCAGCTCGCTGTTGACGAACACGTCGACGACGTCGACAGCGAAGGGAACCTCCGCGAGGGAGGCGTAGCCCCGCTCGCCGTGCACCGTCTCCGCCTTGGGATGGACCGGCACGATCCGCTTGCCGAACCGCTGCAGCACCTGCGCCACCCCGTACGCCGCCCGTCCCCGGTTGGACGACAGGCCCACCACCGCCCAGGTGTCACCCGTCCCGGTCAGGATCCTGCGGATCGTCGCTTCGTCGCCGTACACCGTCGGCCTCCTCGGCTCGGAGAACATGTCGCCGTGCCCAACAGCCCCCACCGGACCCTGATTCCCCGCGGCGCGGCGACGACGGGGCGGTCCGCGTCGCGGGCCGGGTGTCGCATGTCCCGCATGTCCCGCCACGGTGACCTGAATCGTCGCAAGGTGCCTGCATGCGGCCCGCCGCACGCCTACGCTCAGCCCGTGCTCCGCATCCTCGACGCCAAGACCGGTGAGACCGTCCCCGCCGTCTCCGCCCGCCGTGCCCTGACCCGGGTCGAGGCGCATGCCTCCGGGTACGACCTGACGGCGCTGCGGGTCCTGCTCACCACCGATCTCCTGCTGCGCGCGCTGGAACTCGGCGGCACCCCGGTCCTGCCCCTGCTCACCGCAGCCCGGCACCAGGTCGAACTGCACGCCGCCGCCACCACCCTGGGCATCCGCCCGTTCGAGGACGGCCGCGACCTCTCCCCGGGGCTGGGCGAGGCACAGGTCGTCCATGTCACGGCCGCGGGCCACGTGGTGCCCGGCGCCGGCGTGACCGTCGCCGTCGCCCCCGCCGACGGCCTCGACGCGGCCGTCCTCAACACGCTCGCCGACCCCGCCGCACTCCGGCTCGCCCTCCTCGACACCCCGCGCGGCACGGCCGTCCATCTCGCCGCGGGCGCCCTCGACGCGGCCGGCCGGCGGCTCGACGGACTGCGGCTGTCGGTGGCCCACTGGGCGCGCAGCCCCTCGCGGCCGGTGCCGGAAAAAGTACGGGGACGGCTGCGGGACGCCTGGGAGGACGACCTCGACGTGCCCGGCGTGCTCGGCGTGCTGCGCTGGATGGAGAGCCAGCCCGAGATCCCCGACGGCGCCCGCTTCGAGACCTGCGCCTACGCCGACCGGCTGCTCGCCCTCGACCTCACCCGCGACATCGGGCGGGCGGCGTGAGCACCCGGGCGGGCGCGGGACCGCTGCGCCGCCTGGTCGTCCTGCGGCACGCCAAGTCGGCCTGGCCCGAGGGCGTTCCGGACCACCTGCGCCCGCTCGCCGACCGCGGCCGCCGCGACGCCCCCGCCGCCGGACACGCCCTCGCCGACTCCGACTGCCTGCCCGACCTCGCGGTGTGCTCCACCGCACTGCGCGCCCGGCAGACCTGGGAGCTGGCCTCGGGCCAGTGGGGCACGCCGCCGCCGGTCCGCTATGACCCGCGGGTGTACGCGGCCGACGTACCGGGCCTGCTGGAGGTCGTGCGCGAGGCGCCCGCCCAGGTGGAGACGCTGCTGCTGGTCGGGCACAACCCGGGCCTGCAGGAACTCGTCCTGGACCTCGCCGGCGACGGCCTGGACGACACCCTGGAGCGGGTCCGCGAGAAGTTCCCGACGTCCGCACTCGCCGTCCTGGCCTGGCACGGCACCACATGGGCGGACCTCGCCCCGGGAACGGCGCTGCTGACGGAGGTGACGGTGCCCCGGGGGCGTAAGGCGTAGGGCGGTCCCGGGGCACCGGGGACGAGCGGCGCGGGTCTCCGCATAGGCTGGGCGGATGCAGGACGAGTACCGCACAGTCGCCCGCGCGGGCACGCACGAGACCGAGGTCAACCGCTCCCGCTTCCTGTGCGCCCTCGCCCCGGCGGCCACCGAGCAGGAGGCCCAGGACTTCGTCGCGGCGGTCCGCAGGGAGCATGCCGACGCCACCCACAACTGCTGGGCGTACGTCATCGGCGCCGACGCCGGCACCCAGCGGGCCAGTGACGACGGCGAACCGGGCGGCACCGCCGGCGTCCCCATGCTCCAGATGCTGCTGCGCCGCGACATGCGGTACGTCGTCGCCGTCGTCACCCGCTACTACGGCGGCGTCAAGCTCGGCGCCGGCGGGCTGATCCGCGCCTACGGCGGTGCGGTCGGCGAGGCCCTCGACGCCGTCGGCACCCGGACCCGCCGCCGCTTCCGGCTGGCCGCGGTGACCGTCGACCACCAGCGGGCCGGCAAGGTCCAGAACGACCTGCGCGCCACCGGCCGCGAGGTCCGCGACGTCCGCTACGGCGAGGCCGTCACCATCGAGATCGCCCTGCCGGACGCCGACGTGGCCGCCTTCCGCGCCTGGCTCGCCGACGCGACGGCGGGCACCGCGGCTCTCCAACTGGGCGGCGAGGCGTACGGGGACGCGTGACGCCGCGCGGGGGGTTGTCCTGACATTCCTGCGGATCTAGGGTCCTGCGAGGGCAAGCGCTTTCGACCCCGGCGACCCCCGCTGCGCAGCCAGGCACGGCGACCACCCCCACGGGCCCACACCGAGGAGCGCGCATGAGCATCCGCGTCAGCCACGTCCACGGCGAGCACATCGCGGTCGCCGCACCGGACGGCACCGAGATCCTGCGGTACGTCTACCGCCCCGACCCGCAGGCGTACGAGGCGCGCAAACCGTACGCCCACCCGGTGCGCACCCTCGCGGGCCGCACCGTCACCGGCTACCGGCCGAGCGACCACCGCTGGCACAAGGGTCTCCAGATGACGGCGAGCCACCTGTCCGGCCAGAACTTCTGGGGCGGCAACACCTATGTCCACGGCCAGGGCTACCAGGCGCTCCCGGAGCGGGTCGGCTCGATGCGGCACGACGGCTTCACCGAGTTCGCCGTCGCGGCGGACCGGTTCTCTTTCACCGAGCGGCTGACCTGGGTGGAGAACGGCGGCGCCGAGTGGGCGCGGGAGGCGCGCGGGCTCACCGTGCACTCCGTCGACGAGCGGACCGGTGCCTGGGCGCTCGACTGGTCGATCCGCCTCACCGCCCTCCGTGACGAGCCGCTGACCTTCGGTTCGCCCACCACCGCGGGCCGCGAGATGGCCGGATACACCGGCCTGCAGTGGCGCGGCCCGCGTGACTTCACCGGCGGCACCGCGTTCGGCCCGGACGCCGTCACCGGCGCCGAGAAACTGATGGGCACCCAGGGCCCCTGGCTCGCCTACGTCGGCGAGCACGACGAGGTGGACGGTCACTCCACGATCGTCTTCGCGCACGCGCCCGAGAACCTCGACGCGCGGACGGCGATCCACGAGTCGCACTGGTTCGTGCGCTCGGAACCGATCCCCACGGCCGCGTTCTCCTGGGCCTTCTTCGACGAGTTCGCCCTGCCGCCCGGCGAGTCGTTCGCCTTCCGCTACCGGATCGTCGTCGCCGACGGCGCCTGGGACGCCGACCGGGTCGCCGCACACCTGGGGAGCCTGCCGTGGTGAAACCGCCCGAGCCCGCGTTGCCCCACCCCCTGCCCGGCGCCGTCGGGCTGTCCCACCTCAGCGCCTACCCGTGGGAGGCCGCCGACGGCGTCTGCGGCGGCAGCCCCCATCTGCACCTGGTGTGCACGGAGGCGTACGTGGTCACCGGCGGCCGGGGTGCGGTGCAGACCCTCAGCCCGGACGGCTACCGGGACATCCCGCTGGAGCCCGGATCCGTCGCCTGGTTCACCCCGGGCACCGTGCACCGCATGGTGCAGGGCGGCGACCTGCGCATCACCGTGCTGATGCAGAACAGCGGGCTGCCCGAGGCCGGGGACGCCGTCTTCACCTTCCCGCCCGACGTCCTGGCCGACCCCGAACGGTACGCGGCCCTGGCCACGTTGCCGCCGGGCACCGGAGCCGAGACGGAGCGGGCCGCCCGCCGGCGCCGGGACCTCGCCGTCGAGGGCTACCTCGGCCTGCGCGAGGCACTGGTCGCCGGGGACAACGGCCCGTACGCGCAGTTCCAGCGGGCCGCCGCCCGGCTGGTGCGCGACAAGGTGCCGCGCTGGCGCGAGCTGTGGCGGGCCGGAGCGCTGGCCGCCGCCGAGCGCACCGGCGCCCAGCTGGACGCGCTGCTGGCCGGTGAGCCGGCGTACCTCGCCGAGGCGACCGCGCACGAGGCGGTGCCCACCCGGCTCGGCGGGTTCGGGATGTGCGGCCGCCGCGACGAGTACGACCTGCCGGGGACGACGCTCGCGTACGGCGACGGGTAGCGCCGGCCGCCCCGGGGCTCGGGCCGGCTCGCGGTGCCGTCAGCCGCGGCGGTTGGCGGACAGGGGGGAGGCGGACGCGTCGGCCTGCCGTAGCTCGGCGAGGAGCACGTTCTGGCCGCTCAGCAGCTCGGTGAGAATACGGCGGGCCGCCCGCAGGAGGTCGGCGACGTCGCCGCCGGCCAGTGCGTAGCTGACGGTGGAACCCTCCCGGATGGACACCACGATGCCGGACCGGCGCAGCACGGCCAGCTGCTGGGAAAGGCTGGACGGCTCGATCTCGATGTCGGCGAGCAGGTCCCGTACCGGGACCGGCCCGTGCTGGAGCAGTTCCAGGACCCTGATGCGCACAGGGTGCCCGAGCATGCGGAAGAAGTCCGCCTTCGCCTGGTAGAGGGGGACTTGCATGACTGCTCGCTCTCTGCCGGGTCGAGTCGGGAGGGGACGTCGGGGTGTGGCGGCGCCCTGCGGCGCCGCCGCGTCGGCCCGTCACAGCCGATCCTTGCCGTCCGGGGCCCTGCGCAGGCCCGAATTGGGTTCATGCTGATGTGGTCACTTGAAGAAGTTTTCACATCGTGGGCGCACAGAGCCCCGGACTTGGGATCGCCGCTAGACCTCAAGCTGTTCCTCGACCCGCTTGAGCTGGTGGCGGGCCATGGCGAGGTTCGAACGCTCCTTGTCGAGCACCAGGTAGAGGAACAGCCCGTTGCCGCTGCGGCCGGTGATCAGCCGGATGAGGTGGTACTGCCGTTCGAGGGTGATGAGGATGTCCTCGATCCGGCTCTTGAGGCCCAGTTGTTCCATCGTGCGCACCTTGGCCCGGATGACGTCCGTGTTCCCGGCCGCGGCGATGGTCAGGTCGAGGTCCTTGCCCCCGCCCAGCGTTCCCAGCGCCATGCCGCTGGTGTAGTCGACGACCGCGGCTCCCAGGGCCCCCTCGATCGAGGTCATCATTTCCTTCATCGACACTTCCACGCTCGCCATGACGGCGCCTCCCCTTCGGATGTCGGTGGCGACGGGACCCGGCTCTCGGCGTTCCCGTCCGATGCACGGACCGTAGGCCGGAGCGGGCGGCGCCATGACGGCGTCTCTGTGTCTGGCGCAGGATGACCGAAGCGCCGCGACATCGGATCGTTCGAACGGCGAAAACTGGTGCGAGAGTGAGCGAGGTTGAATCGCCGTCCCGGGGGTCGCGGGCGTGCGGGGGAGGGGAGAACCGAGACGGGTGGTGGACCAGGGGGTGACATGCGTTAGCGTGGCAGGCGGTGACGGGGAGGACCCGTGCTGGTTGACATGGGTCGAACAGGTGTAATTGGGGTAGGCGTGCGGGTCGGGGTGGTTTCGTGAGAATCCTGCACACTTCGGACTGGCATCTGGGCCGGGCGTTCCACCGCGTGAACATGCTCGGCGCCCAGGCCGAGTTCATCGGCCACCTCGTGGCGACCGTGCGCGAGCACGCCGTGGACGCCGTGGTGGTGGCGGGGGACGTGTACGACCGCGCGGTGCCCCCGCTCGCCGCGGTGGAGCTCTTCGACGACGCCCTGCACCGGCTCGCCGGCCTCGGCGTGCCCACGGTGATGATCTCCGGCAACCACGACTCCGCCCGCCGCCTCGGCGTCGGCGCCGGTCTCATCGACCGTGCCGGCATCCACCTGCGCACCGAACCCTCGGCCTGCGGCACCCCGGTGCTGCTCTCCGACGCCTTCGGGGACGTCGCGTTCTACGGCCTGCCGTATCTCGAACCCGCCCTGGTCAGGGACGAGTTCGCGGTCGACCGGACCGGTCACGAGGCGGTGCTGACCGCCGCCATGGACCGGGTGCGCGCCGACCTCGCCACCCGCGCCCCCGGCACCCGTTCCGTCGTCCTCGCCCACGCCTTCGTCACCGGCGGCGAGCCCAGTGACAGCGAGCGGGACATCACGGTCGGCGGAGTGGCCGCCGTCCCGGCCGGCGTCTTCGACGGCGTCGACTACGTGGCCCTCGGCCACCTGCACGGCTGCCAGACCCTCACCGAACGCGTCCGCTACTCCGGATCCCCGCTGGCCTACTCCTTCTCCGAGGCCGGCCACCGCAAGAGCATGTGGCTCGTCGACCTCGCCGCCGACGGCACGGTCAGCGCCGACCGCCTCGACTGCCCGGTGCCGCGCCCGCTGTCCCGCCTCCGCGGCACGCTGGACGACCTCCTCGCCGACCCCGCGCTCACCGCCCACGAGGGCGCCTGGGTGGAGGCCACCCTCACCGACCCGGTCCGCCCCGCCGACCCCATGGCCCGCCTCGCCGAACGCTTCCCGCACACGCTCAGCCTGGTCTTCGCCCCCGACCGGACCCCCGACGACCCGGACGTCTCCTACGCCCGCCGTCTGGCCGGCCGCACTGACCGGGAGATCGCCGAGGACTTCGTCGCCCACGTGCGCGGCACGGGCCCCGACGACCGTGAACGGGCTGTCCTGGGCGAGGCGTTCGACGCGGTGCGGGCGGACGGCGCGGTGCGCGAGGTGGCCCGGTGAGGCTCCACCGGCTCGACGTCACCGCCTTCGGCCCCTTCGGCGGCTCCCAGAGCGTCGACTTCGACGCGCTCAGTGCCGCCGGGCTCTTCCTCCTGCACGGCCCCACCGGCGCCGGCAAGACCTCCGTCCTGGACGCCGTCTGCTACGCCCTCTACGGCAGCGTCCCCGGCGCCCGCCAGAACGGCCAGGGCCTCACCCTGCGCAGCGACCACGCCGACCCGGCCGCCCGCACCGAGGTCCGCCTCGAACTCACCGTCGCCGGACGCCGGCTGGAGATCACCCGGCAGCCGCCCTGGGAGCGCCCCAAGAAACGCGGCGCGGGCACCACCCTGGACAAGGCCCAGACCTGGCTGCGCGAGTACGACGCGCCGGCCGGCGCCTGGAAGGACCTGAGCCGCTCCCACCAGGAGGTCGGCGAGGAGATCACCCAGCTGCTCGGCATGAGCCGCGAGCAGTTCTGCCAGGTCGTGCTGTTGCCGCAGGGCGACTTCGCCCGGTTCCTGCGCGCCGACGCCGGCGCGCGGGGCCAGCTGCTCGGCCGCCTCTTCGACACCCAGCGCTTCGCCGACGTCGAGAAGCGCCTCGCCGAGCGCCGCAAGACCACCGAGGCCCGGGTCCGGGACGGCGACTCGGCGCTGCTCGCCGACGCGCACCGCATGCAGCAGGAGGCCGGCGACGCCATGGAGCTGCCGGACCTGGCCCCGGGCGAGCCGGGCCTCGCCGCGGCCGTCCTCGCCGCCGCGGCCGTGGCCCGCAGCACCGCACGGGAGCGGCTCACCGTCGCCCAGTGCAGGCTCACCGCCGCCGAGTCGGCTCAGTTCGCGGCCGACCGCGCGCTGGCCGACGCGCGCGAACTGGCCCGGTTGCAGGACCGGTTCGCGCAGGCCAGGCTGCGGGCCGCAGGGCTCGGGGAGCGGGCCGAGGAGCACCGGGCGGCGCAGGCGCGGATGGAGCGGGCGCGGAAGGCGGAAGCGGTCGCGCCGGCGCTGGAGCTGCGGGAGGCCGCCGAGGCGGGGCACCGGGAGGCGGCCGCCGCCGAGGTGCGCGCCCGTGCGCTGCTGCCGGAGAGCCTCGCGGGAGCCGGTACGGCGGGGCTCGTCGCCGCTGCCCGCCGGGCCGCCGAGGAACTGGGCGGGCTGGAGTCCGCGCGCCGGGCCGAGCGGCGGCTGGCCGAGGTCGTCGAGGAGCGCGGCCGCCTCGACCGGCAGGAGCGGGACGACGAGGACGTCCGGCGCGAGGCCGAGAGCTGGCTCGCCGACTGGGACGCCACCCGCGCCGGGCTGCAGTCCCGCGTCGACTCCGCCCAGGAGGCCGCCACCCGCGCCGAGCAGCTCGCCGTCCAGCGGGAGCCCGCCCGCCGGCGGCTGGACGCGGCACGGCTGCGGGACGAGCTCGGCCGGGACACCGACGAGGCCCAGCGCACGGCCCTCGCCTCCGCGGCGCGGGCCGTCGAGGCCCGGACCCACTGGCTCGACCTCAAGGAACAGCGGCTGAACGGCATCGCCGCCGAGCTGGCCGCGGAACTCACCGCGGGGCGGCCGTGCGCGGTCTGCGGCGCCACCGAACACCCGGCACCCGCGGAGAAGTTCGCGGGTCACGTCGATCGCGCGGCCGAGGAACGCGCACTAGCCGCCCTCCAGCAGGCCGACGAGGAGCGCGCCCGGGACGAGCGGCGGCTCGGCACCGTACGCGAGGCGCTGGCCGCCGCCACCGCCGAGGCGGGCGACGTTCCGACCGCGCGACTGGCTTCCCAGGCGGACGAACTGGAGCGGGCTTACGCCCAGGCCCGGCGGGCCGGGTCCGCCCTGCACGCGGCCCACGAGGAGCTGCGGCTCGCGGAGCAGGAACGCGAACGCAGGCTGGCCGAGCGGCAGCAGGCCGAGGTCCGGACCGCCGCACGTCTGACCCGGCGCGACGGCCTTGACGCCGAACAGACCACGCTGGAAGCAGAGTTGGCCCAGGCCCGGGGGAGCGCCGCCAGCGTGTCCGCGCGGGCCGCGCAGTTGGAGCGGCAGGTGGCGCTGCTCACCGACGCCGCCGACGCCGCGCGCGCCGCCGAGGACACCGCACGGCACCTGAAGGAGACGGACGCCCGGCTCGCCGACGCCGCCTACCGGGCCGGTTTCGACACCCCGCAGGCCGCGGCCGCCGCGCTGCTCGACGACACCGCTCACCGAGAACTCCAGCGGCGCCTGGACGAGTGGCAGTCCGAGGAGGCCGCGGTGCGTGCCGTACTGGCGGAGGCCGACACCGCGGCCGCCGCCCAGCGACCGCCCGCCGATCTCGACGCGGCGGAGCGCGCCGCGGCCCGGTCCGCCCAGCGGCTGCGCGACGCCGCCTCCGCCCGCGACCGGGCCGCCCGCAGCTGCACCGAACTCGACCGGCTGTCCGCCCACGCCACCGAGGGCGTGCGCCGGCTGGCCCCGCTGCGCGAGGAGTACGACCGGGTCGCCCGGCTGGCCGGGCTCACCGCCGGTACCTCCGCGGACAACGAGCGCAGGATGCGCCTGGAGGCGTACGTCCTGGCCGCCCGCCTGGAACAGGTCGCCGCCGCCGCGACCGTACGCCTGCTGCGCATGTCGTCCGGCCGCTACACGCTGGTCCACTCCGACGACCGCACCGGACGCGGCCGCAGCGGCCTCGGGCTGCACGTCGTCGACGCCTGGACCGGGCGCGAGCGGGACACCGCCACCCTCTCCGGCGGCGAGACCTTCTTCGCCTCCCTCGCGCTCGCCCTCGGCCTCGCGGACGTGGTCACCGACGAGGCGGGCGGCGTCCGGCTCGACACCCTCTTCATCGACGAGGGCTTCGGCAGCCTGGACGACCAGACCCTGGACGAGGTCCTCGACGTCCTCGACTCCCTGCGCGAACGCGACCGCAGCGTCGGCATCGTCAGCCACGTCCCCGACCTGCGCCGCCGCATCCACGCGCAGCTGGAGGTGGTGAAGGGGAGGACGGGCTCGGCGCTTCGGCAGCGCGGGGCCTGAGCGCTCCGCGGCTCGCGCGGTGCGCCCCCGAAGGGGCGCTGGGGGTGCCCCCGGCCGAAGGCGGGGGGGGGAACTGCGCGACCGGCCACGACGCGGCCGCAGCCGACAGCCGGCCCGTCGGGGCGCTC
>NZ_JBFAXI010000154.1:0-11906 GCF_040680735.1 Streptomyces sp. NPDC051987
CTCGCTCTCGCCGGTGACGAGAGTGGCCGTCTTGTTCTTGCTCCCGGCCGGGAAGTCGAGATCGAGGACCTTGAAGGAGAGAGTGCTCATGCGTGCTTCCTCGGGTGAAGGGTGATGGTCGGGGAAATCGCCTCGTGGCGAGGTGGACGACGTGAACCGGGTCGAAGGGGGCGGCCCGTGTCGATCGGGGGTTCAGCCTTGGGTGCCCGGCTGGTCGAACGGGTGGAGGCTGAGGACGTGGGGGCGGACGAGTCGGCGCCGTGTACATCGCCGGTGCGGAGGCCGAGGCGGGCCGTGTGACGTTCGAGGGCAGCGCGGTCGCTCATGAACGGGCCGAGGCGGAGCAGGTTCAGGGTGGTTGCAGTGAAGCCGACGACGATGTCGCCCTTCGCCTGGGGGAACGTCTTCGCGAACGGCTCGTTGACGCCGGAGGCGGCCAGCACGCGCTTTCCCATGGGGCGGACTCCACATCTGCGGGGTGGACACGGCAAGTATCTGCCGACGCAGATAATATATCTGTAACAACAGATATTGCAACGGCAGATTCTTCCACGCATGCCCTTCTGCCATCCTTGAGGAGTGAATGAGCAACTGCTGAATGACGACGACGTGACACTCTTCGGTCTCTTCGTGGAGGCCCACAGCCGTATCAAGCCCCTGGTGAACCGCGATCTGGACATACCGCACACCTGGTTCGAAGTGCTGCTGCGACTGGGCCGCACCCCCGGCCACCAGCTCCGCATGACGGACCTGGCAGAGGCCGTGTCCTTCAGCTCGGGCGGCTTCACCCGGCTCGCCGACCGCATGGAAAAGGAAGGACTCATCCGCCGCGACCCCGATCCCGCCGACCGCCGAGCCGCACTCGCCGTACTGACCGACAAGGGCGGTCAGGCGCTCGACCACGCACTGACCGCCCACGTCTCCCACCTGCGCACCCACCTGGCCGGACCACTCTCAGCCGAGGACCGCCGCCACCTCGAGCGCATCCTGCGCACGCTCCGCGACGCGAACGCGTGAGTTCCTGCCCTTGATCCGGACCGCCGTCGCATACGGGCGGCTCAAAACGGCGTCACGGAAACGCCGCGTCCGAACGCCTCGCGAACGCCTTGAACACCCTCTGTTCCGCAGGGCAGTCAGGAACGACCGGGGCGCTTCGAGCGCCCCGGTCCCGGAAGAACGCGCGAGGCACGGCTGCCGCGGCCGACGGTCCCCGCGCCCGGCGGTGTTCGCCACCGTGCACGCCGAGGGACCGGGGCGGGGCCTGCGGGCGGGTCCCGGCCTCTAGAACATGCCGTTGCCGTTGGCCGAGGTCTCCGGGACCGCCTGGATGATGTCCCAGTGCTCGACGATCTTGCCGTTCCGCACCCGGAACAGGTCCAGGATCGCCGAGCCCCGGTCTCCCGGATAGTTGACGTAGTGGCTGTGGACGGCCACCAGGTCGCCCTCGGCGATGATCCGCTTCGGGGTGACCGTCAGTTGCGGTGCCGAGGCGAAGTAACCGCCGAGGCCGGCCTTCGCGGCGGGCACGCCGTTCAGCATCTGCGGGTTGTGCTGGAGGTAGCCGGGGTCCCAGTAGCGGTCGAGGGCGCTCAGGTCCTTGTGGACCATGAGCTCGTCGAAGGCCTTGGTCACCAGTGCCTTGTTGGCCTGGGTGAGCCGGTGGTCCAGGGGCTGCGAGACCTGCGGTGAACTCAGCGTGGAGAACATGTCGTTGCCGCTGGCCGTGGTGTCCGGCACGTTCTGGATCACGTCCCAGTGCTCGGCGATCTTGCCGCCCTGGAAGCGGAAGATGTCGATGACGGACGCGCCCTTGGTGCCCGGGACCAGCACCACGTTCGAGTGGAGCAGCACGAGGTCGCCCTCGGAGATGGCTCGCTTGACGTGGTAGCGGGCGTCGGGGAACTGCTGGTGGATCGAGGTGGCCAGGGCCTTGAGGCCCGCCGCCCCGTCGGCCGCGGTCGGGTTGTGCTGGATGTAGTCCGGCCGTACGAAGCGGTCGACGACCGCGGTGTCGCCATGCTCGAACACTCGCTTGGCGACGGTGATGGCAACGGCCTTCTGGTAGCCGAGGCGGGCGGCATCGCCGTAGCCGCCCTGGCCGTGCGCCGCGTGCCCGGCGGCCGGGCCGGGCGGGGCCGCCACGGCGGGTACGGCGGCCGCGCCCAGGACCGCGGCGGTGGCGAGGAAGGCGACGACGGCTCTGCGGGCGGGGGTGGTGGGGGCGGTAGGGGACATGGTGCGCTCCAGACGTCTCGTGTGTGCGAAACCGGGGAGTGACTAGCTTGAAGTTTAAAACTCTGCAGCGGCAGATAAACACTCAGGAGCGGTTCATGTCAATCGCCCTTGCCGCTCCTTGGCGTTCGTTGCCCCTCCTCGACGCTCATGCCTGGAGCGCACTCGAAGCCGTGGGCCAGGTGGTCATGAAATACACGCAGCTCGGACGCACGAGCCGGCCAGGGGTCTGGCGCTGGCCCCGGAGGCCGCCGCCAGTGTCCTGGGGCGCGCGGCCGGGCCGCCGCTCAGCGAGCGGGAGGTCGAGGTCGTACGGCTCCTCGCGCAGGGGCACAGCAACCGGGCGATCGCCGGTGCGCTCTTCCTGGCCGAGGCGACGGTGAAGACCCACCTCGTCCGCATCTACCGCAGGTTCAGCGCCGAGAACCGCGCGGCCGCGGTCAGCGAGGCCGTCCGGCTCGGGCTGATCGAGCTGGTCTGACACGCCGCCCGCAGGCCGCCTTCCGGCGAGCCCGATGCACCGCGCGTCGCCCTGTCCCCGGCCGTTTACGGCGCCCAGAAAGACGAGCGGCGTTCCGTTCTCGGACTCGCGGCTGAACCGAGTGATCGTCACGAACACTGCGTCGTCGGCCCCGAAATGCACCCGGGCGCCCAGCAGGTCACGCAGCTCACGGCTCGGGACAACCCGCTCCGGCGCGTGGCGTAGGCCGCCGGCGAGGTGCCCGTGGCGCGGGTCCTTTTCGGTCGGCCCCTCTCCGAAGGGGACGGGTCATTTTCGCAACATCCCCATGGCCAGGTGCCTCCCTCGGATGGTGGGCTGGTCTCCCCTCGAAAACCAAACCACCTCGCGCGCACCTGGAGTGGCGCGTGAAATGGATCCGGAATGACGTGCATGAGTCTTCTTCCACATGAGATTGAGGCAGTGGATTCAGTGCTGCGGAATCTCTCGAAATAGTCTGGAAAGGGAATCCCGCCCGGAGGTCTACGGACTCAGGTCATCGCCGCTACCGGATCCGGCAAAATGCTGACCGAGGTGGAGGCGAACCGTCTTTCGACTCGCCGCGTGCTGGTGTTGGTGTCGACGCTGGACCTGTCACTGCAGATGGCCGCCAATTGGCGCCAGGGCGGCCGCCACGGAGCGATGATCGGGGTGTGCTCCCCGCGGGGCACGGACAGCCAGGGCGTGCCGTGCACGACTGACCCGGACGAGCTGATCGCGTGGACCGCCGGCCCCGAGACGGTCGCCGTGTTCGCGACCTACGCCTCGCTCGGCACGGGCACTTCCAGCGCGCGCACGCGGCGGGGCTGCCCGTGTGGGACCAGGCCCAAGTCCCAGCGGTGTGTTCCCGGGACGGCGGCCGTTCCGTGGGCACACCGCCCCTTCCTACATCCGTGCTGGTCAGAGAGTGGGACGTCTCGCATTCCTATCGCATCGCGGTACGCCCTGGTCTGGCCGGCACGGGTCGTCAAACGATGAGACCCGTCCGGGAGTCGCTCGCCCTTGCTTCGGGTCGAGCGGCTCGACCGGTACCGCCGCATCGTGCGACCAGAGAAGGGGACGAGATGTTCAAGGGAAAGGGCATCCTGGCAGGCGTTCTCACTGCCGGCTGCATGCTGATCACGGGACTGGCAGCTCCCGGGGCCCACGCGGCCAGTGCATCCGACTGCGACATCGTCGGCGACGGTTCGACCGGTGCCGGTGGGTCCTCCTGCCTGTTCTACCACTCGGACTTCAACGGAGCTTATTTCGGTGACCGCTACTCCATCAACTATCAGGGGTACACCTTCGGCGGCAGCGGAGACGGCTACGGCAAGCCCGTTCGCAACAACGCCGCGTCGGCCTGGAACAACGACACGCAATGCACCCTGCACATCTGGGTGTATCCCCTCCACAGCTCTGGGAATATCCAGCAGTCGATCGCGCCGCTGGACGAAGCGAACCTGAACAGCACGCTGAGCAACAATGAGGCGTCACAGACCTGGAGCGGGCCCGGCGAGTGCTGATCCCCCGATCGTGAAAGGTGTTCTTCGTCCCCAGTCCGGGCGAGGAACACCTCACCTCGGCGTCGTCCGTCGTGATTCCGGCAACCCGCCCCAAGCCGAAGGCAGGCCCAGTGTCCTCACTTGTCGTCCGCCGTGCCCGAGCCGTCGTCGCCTCGGCCTTCGCCGCCGGGCTACTGGCCGCATGCGGAACCTCCTCGCCAGGAACGGAGCAGGCCCTCAGTCCCGTTCCGGACCGGCCCGCACCCGTGACAGCGACCCCCACACCCGCCGGTCCCCGCCAACTGAGTCTTCTGCCCATCGCGCCGTTCCTGCTCAGCGCGGACCAGCAGACGCGCCTGACGCGGGCGGCCGCGCATCTGGTCCGCTCCTGCATGAGGCAGTACGGCTACGACTACGAACCACCCGCGCTGACCGCCCCGGTCGACACCTCAACCGACAACAACCCGCGCGGGGATCTTCCGAACGACGACCCCCGGGCCGTGCACACGGGTTACCGTGACCGGGCGGCCGCTCAGCGGCCCGTGCGCCCACCGTCCGGGCCACCGGCCCGCGGGCAGTTGCTGGTCGCCCTGGCGGGCAGCACTTCACGAGCCCGTATAACGGCACCGGCGACAACCATTCATGGCCGGCGAGTGCCGCCGGGTGGCTGTATCGGCCGGGCCCAGCGCGCCATCGCCGGTCACGCCGATCCGTCCACGGTCTTCTCGGACGCCGGCCTCACGGTCGACATACGCCTCGACGCATACTTCAAGACCGCGTCAGACAGCCGGGTCCGAGCGGTGTTCTCCGCATGGTCCGCCTGCATGACCGCCCGTGGCTTCCACTACGCCACCCCGCTGGACGCCGCCAAGGACAAACGCTGGAACGCTGACCGGCCGCCCAGTCGGCTGGAGCTCGACACCGCTGCCGCGGACGTCGCGTGCAAGTACCAGCACAACGTGGGCGGAGTCTTCCATGCCGTCGAGGTGGCCTTCGAAACTGCGGCCCTCGAACTCCACCGCCAGCCTCTTGAGAAGATCAGAAGTGAGCGCAACGCCGCACTCGCACGAGCGGATGGCATTAACGCGACGTACCGCTGACGGCAGGTTCGGGCGGTTCGAGCAGGCGGCGGTGGCCGCCTCGGGCGGTGCAGCCG
This sequence comes from Streptomyces sp. NPDC051987, assembly GCF_040680735.1. Lineage (NCBI taxonomy): Bacteria > Bacillati > Actinomycetota > Actinomycetes > Kitasatosporales > Streptomycetaceae > Streptomyces > Streptomyces sp. NPDC051987. The sequence continues at coordinate 5,372 of NZ_JBFAXI010000154.1, forward strand.
CGGCGCCCGGAGCGCAGCGCCGTGCACGCCTTGGCTTCTGCAGGGTCAGAGGCGGGAACCATGGCCGTGTACACGTCAGTGTCGTAGTGCACCGGCTCGCTCCGCGACTCACCGTGCCGCGGCACGACCTGTGCTACGTCACCCGGCCGGCCCCAGCTGATGCGGGCCCATGCGGCGCGGCAGGCGTCGCTGTAGCGCAGTTCGACGTACACCTGGCCCACCCGGGTGAGGGCGGAGGTCCAGGCATCACCGGCGCAGCCGGTGTCCTTGGGGTCCAGGCCCGCGCAACCGTCGGCATAGCACTGCGTGTCCAGACCAGCTTCCGGGTCGGTCGTCGACATCGCCTGGGGAGCGGACGCCTTGTGCGGGCCGCCCGTGTCATGACCGCCTGCGGCCGAGAAGGCGACGACGGCGACGACCACCGCGGCCAGGACGACGAGGACGCCGGCCGGCCGCGCACCCGGTGGCATCCGGCGTGCGAGTCGGGCGGCCGGCTCCACCGCCTCGGCCGTCGGCTCCCCGCCGGGGTCCGCCTCCCGGCCGGGCGGGCGCGGCCGCTTCCACGCCTGCTCCGCCAGTTCCCACAAGGCCGTCAGGGGTATGACGTCGCGGCCCATCAGCCGGCCCAGTGCCTCGACAGCCTCTCGGGGCGGCAGCATCTTGCCGTTGAGGTAGCGCGCCCAGGCCGACTTACTGTAGGGGGTCTGTCCGGCCAGGTCCGCGAGGCTCAGCCCGCTGCTGTCCTTCATCTCCCGCAACCGGTCCACCAGGACCTGTACATCGGGTTCCAGCTCTTCCGGTAGCGCCTGCCACTCCCCCATTGCCTGCCCCACCCCATCCGCCACGGACGACACGCCCAACCGACGGTAGGCCACCGGTCGCTTGCCGCAGAAGTGCGCCGCTTGCCATTTCCAGCCGCCGGGTAGAGGCAGGGCATGGGGGTCACCGGTGGACCGCATCCGCTGCGTGCAGCACTCGTTGTGACTGTCGCAACTGTCATGGCGTCCATACCGGCGAGCGCCGCCGGACGGCCGGCGGCGTCGTACGTCACCGGCCGTGGCGGCCTCAGCGACGACTGGCGGGACGAAAGACCGCTCGACGCCCGCGAGCACCCGCGCAGTGACCTCGTCGGCCTGTGGCAGTCCGTGCTGTGGGCGGACGGTTACCTCCCCCGGGCCTTTGTCACCTGCCGCTACGACGCCCGTACCCGTGAGGCCACCCGCGTCTGGCAGAGCAACCACGGTCTGGTCGCCGACGGGGTCACGGGAGCCCAGACCTTCGGCTTCGCGAGTGGCAGACTGGTGTCCCGGCCACCCTGGACGGTGTACGTCGGCGAGCGATATGCCCTGCCGCTGCTCCGCACAGGTGCGGGCGTCTACAAGGTGTACGACGAAGGACGCTTCATCCCGCTACGCACCGACGTGACCACTCTGCACGCCTGCCGGGACGCTCACTGATCAACGACCCATGACGTGCGGGCATCGACACCGAGTTGACAGCCGGGCAGGTTCACGCTCCCCCTGGCCTGGCCGGGTTCGGTGCCCAGCATGCCGGTGCGCGCGTCCCCGGCCGGTGCGGTCACCGCCCGGCTGTTGTCGGAGACGGTGAGACGTGACGTTCCGGCGCCAGGGACGACCTCAGCCCACACGGCACGGCAGACGGGGCTGTACCAGAGGGTGAGCGTCCGACGGTGGGCGGTGAGCGCGTGCACCGGCACACTGCCCCGGTCGCAGCCGAGCCGGTACGGGTCCCGGCCCCGGCAGTGGTCGCCGAGACAGGCCACTCCTGCTGGTGTCCCGGTCGCGATGGGCAGCGGCCAGGGCCACTCGGGCTGACCGGACGGCGCCCCCTGGGGGGCCGGGCCCTGGGGCGCCGCGCGACCGCCGCCCCAGGGGCTCAGCAGGGCCAGCGATGAGGCTAAAAGCAGGGTGGTGCCCAGCAGACCGCCGAGCACGGCCGCCCGGGATCTGGAGCGAGAGGCCGCACTGGCTGCCGCGAGTGCGGCTGCCTCCCGGTCCCGGGCCAGCGGCCCTGTCCGTCCCGGCGCCGACCGCCGGGCGGCGGCGGCCGCGGCTACCTCCCACAGTGCCCGCAGTCGGCCGTCCTCCTGCGCAGCGAGACGCCCGAGGGCATCCACTGCCTCCCACGGCGGCATCGTCCGGCCAGACAAGTAGCGGTGCCAGGAGGTCGCACTGTAGCCCGTCTTCCGGGCGAGCTGGGCGAAGGTCCAGCTGTGGCGGCCTTTCAGGCGCCACAGCTCGTCCAACAGCCGCCGGTGCGCGTCGGGAAGGTCCTCGTGCACGGGCTTTCGCAGCGTCATGTCCAACGCCCGGCATGGCCGGGCACACGAAACCTGCCCCGCCGGGGGGACACGCCCGAGCGCACCCTCAGCAGCCAGCCTTGCCGTCGATGTAGACCGTGCTCACAGTGTCCGGCTGGAGTACCTGCTGCTCGTGGGGTGCCAGGCAGATGCCGTATACGCGACCGTCGCCTGCGACGGTCATGTGCAGGATCGCCCTCTCCTCGTTGAGGGCACTGTAGACCGCGTAAGCACCATAGGCGTCCGGCCCCAGTTCCTGCGGAAACCGCGTCACGCCCCGGTACGAACCCGTCGGCTGGCCCTGCGCCCAGTCGGCCGCCGTCTTGTAGAAGCAGACGTCCAGTTCGGCGCAGCCTTGGTCGACTCGCGCCGCGGCCGGCGGAGCTCCCACGACCAGAGCGGCGGAGACGAGTGCACCCACCATGACCGTTGTCATCATTCTTTTCTCACACCCCATGGACGTCAGGCCAACACACAGGGTGCGACAAGCAGAAGGAGTTTTTCGGTCCGCCGCCCTGTTGGCTGGACAGGCCTGCCAGATCGGCAACGGGCGCACCTGCCTGCGGGAGATGGTCTTCGGCGACCCCCAGGAGTCCCGGCACGGCGAAGCGCTCGCCATCGTCGCCCGGGCCTTAAGGAGGCCGTCGCCGCCGTGCTGCGCCGTGACGAGCGGGGTGCAGAGGGTGAGGCAGCGGCGCTGGCACGCATCGTGTCCGCGGTGATGTTCCTCAGCAGGGCGGTGAGCACGAACGTCGGCTTCGGCGTCGAGGAGACCGTCCAGGGCATCCGAGGGCAGGTTGAGGTCGTGCTGCGCCGCTGACGCGGGTGGCCGTCCAGCGGCGTGAGCTTCATCGTGCCCGGCACCGCCGCACGGGGGCGGGCGCCGGCACCTGCCCGTGACTGCTGACGAAGGTGTCCAGGACGAGCCCCCCGCTGGAAGCAGGGCTGCGGGCGGCGTGTCAGACCAGCTCGATCAGTCCGAGCCGGACGGCCTCGCTGACCGCGGCCGCGCGGTTCTCGGCGCCGAGCTTGCGGTAGATGCGGACGAGGTGGGTCTTCACCGTCGCCTCGGCCAGGAAGAGCGCACCGGCGATCGCCCGGTTGCTGTGCCCCTGCGCGAGGAGCCGTACGACCTCGACCTCCCGCTCGCTGAGCGGCGGCCCGGCCGCGCGCCCCAGGACACTGGCGGCGGCCTCCGGGGCCAGTGCCAGGCCCCCGGCCGCCGCGGCCCGCACCGCGCGGAACAGTTCCTCGGGCGGGCCCGCCTTGAGGACGTAGCCGCGTGCTCCCGCCTCCACGGCCCGCAGGACGTCGGCCTGGCTGCCGTAGCTGGTGAGCACGACGACCCGTGCGCGCGCGTCGGCGTCGAGGATCCGGCGGGTCGCCTCGATGCCGTCGATGCCGTCACCCGCCGCGCCCGGCTCCCTCAGGCGCAGGTCCATGAGCACGACGTCGGGACCGAGCCGCTCAACCAGCCGTACCGCTTCGAGGCCGTCCCCGCTCTCGCCGACCACGTCAAACCCGGGCTCGCCCTCCAGCAGGGCGCGCAGACCGGCTCGCACGACGGTGTGGTCGTCGACGATGAGGATCCGCAGCGCGGGCTCGACGGCCTCGCTCACCGGGCGCCCGCCGGGATCAGGTGCACCGCGTGCGCGGGGTCCCGCAGCGACGCACGCACGCGCGTGCCCGCTCCCGGCGCGCTGTCCACGGCGAGTGAACCGCCCAGCGCGACCAGCCGCTCCCGCGCCGCGCCGAGCCCGAAGCCCCGGCGGTCCCCGGCGGACCGCACGGCGCCCGGGTCGAAGCCGGTCCCGTCGTCGCGCACCTCGACGGCCGCCGCCCCCTCCTCGCCGTACACCAGGGTCACCTGCACCTGGTCGGCGCTCGCGTGCTCGCACGCGTTGGCGAGCAGCCCCTGGGTGACCCGCAGCAGTGCGACTGCGTGCTCGGTCGGCAGCGGGCAGGCCCCGTGCTCGGTACGGAAGGAGATCCGGGGCGTGCCGGCCGTGGTGTCCGTGCGGGCGCACAGGTCGCGCAGCGCCGACTCCAGACCGTCCTCGGCGAGCACCGGCGGGGTGAGGTCCTGGATGATGCCGCGGGTCTGCGCGAGATGGTCGCCGAGCGCTTCGGTGACCGCCCGCACCTGCCTGCGGGCCGCTTCCGGACGGCGCTCCCAGTCACGCTCGGCGGCCTGGAGCAGCATCCGGCTGCCGGCGATCTCCTGCGCGAGCGTGTCGTGCAGGTCCCGGGCGATACGCGCCCGCTCCGCCAGTCGCCCGGCCTCGTGCTGCTGGCGCGCCAGCGCCCCGCGGGTGCCGGCCAGTTCCCGGGTGAGCCGCTGCTGGTTGCGGTACAGCAGCACGGTGGCCCAGACGGCGGCGACCGGCGGTGCCAGCACGTCGGGGTCGACGGCGCCGTACGCCCGCACCAGGACGGCCAGCAGCAGGGCCGTGATCACGGCGAGGGCCGCGGCCCGCTCCGCGCGCGTGGGCGTCCGCATCGCCAGGACCGCGAAGGGCACCGCCAGCCACGCGTACCCGGAGGCGAGGGGGCCCGACAGGGCCCAGGCCACCGAAGCCCACAGCAGCAGAAGGACACCGAGCAGCAGGGTCCGGGCCCGGCCGAGCCGGTCCCACCGGCTCAGCCCGACCGCGTACAGCAGGGCCATGGCCGCCGTGGGCGGCGCGACCCGCCAGCACAGCTCGTTGTGCGCCTGGACGAGCCGGACGAGGGTGCCGCCGGCCGCGACCAGGAACACCAGGTGCGGCAGGTGCCGCGCGGACACGGTGGTCCGGCGGACGGCGTGAGCGGTGACGGGCACGGCTGCGGCTCCCTGGGGCGGGCCGGGCGGCGGTGACAACAGGGCACGGAGTGTAGGCCGTGAGCTGTGTGACCGCTGTAAACGCTCGGGCGGAGCCGTGCTCGCGCTGATGTCAGGCCCCCGGGTGCAGTCCGGGCCAGCCCGGCGAGGGAGCGCCCTGGACCTCACCGAAGTACAGGGAGAACGTCTGCTTCATCCGCTCGACCGTCGCCCGGTCCTCCATGAACCTCGGGAACTCCACGACGTGGGCGTTGGGGAACTCCCACACCGGCTTCAGGCCGGCGTCCGGGGTGACGTCGGTGCGCACCGACCAGCCGTTGAAGCTGGCCCTCTGGCGCTCCTGGGACAACTGCCAGTTCATGTACAGCTTGGCGGCCGCCGGGTGGGCCGCCTGTTTCAGGATCGCGGCACGCTGGCCCCACGCCATGAACGGGTGGTCGCCCTCGGGCACGACCCACTTCACGGTCGTCGACGAGGAGAGCAGGCTGCCCGAGCCGCCGACCCCGATGGTCTTCGTACCGGCGTTGACGGCGGCACCGGGGGTGTTCGTGCCCCGCGCGAACTGCGGCTGCTGCGCCGCGAACTTCGCCACCCAGTCCCAGCCGTACCGCTGCTGGTAGAGGGTGTACAGGAAGAGGACCGCGTCGTCGTCGTTCGGGTACGAGGACGCGATCGCACCCTTCCAGCGCGGATCGAGCAGGTCCAGCGGGCTCTTCGGCGCATCGGCGCCGGCGCCCTGGATGTCGTACATGAAGCTGAAGGCGATGACCATCAGGGCGGTCCAGGCGCCGTCCTGGTCCTTGAAGCCCTGGTGGACCGTGGAGAACCCGGCCGGCTTGTAGCGCAGCAGCCTGCCCTCGCGCTTCCAGCGGGTGAAGTCCTGGAGGGTCTGGAGCTGGACGACGTCGGGGACGAGGGTGCCGGTGGCGAGCTGGTTGTCGACGCGGACGTCGTGGTACTTGCTGTAGTCGACGACGGCCGTCAGCTCGACCTTCGGGAAGCGCGCGGCCCATGCGGAACGCACCCCGGCCGCCTGGCTGTCCACGTCCCCGCCCTGGTACAGGACGAGCTTGCCGCCCTCGGCGATCGCCGCCTCGTACAGCTCGTCGAGAGAGCGGGTCTCCTCGCGGACGCCGGTGAGTGACGAGCCGACGGCCGGGGCGGCGCTCGCCGTGCTCTGCGCGGCGACGGCGGCGGCACCGCCGAGCGCGACACCGGCACCGGTCGTGAGCAACCGACGCCTGCTGAAGTTGCTGGGCATGGTGGGGGGCCTCCTGAATCCGCCGCCGCCTTCCGTACGCGGCGGGGGGGGGGGGCGGCGGCGCGCCGGCCCGCGGACGGCGGCGGGCCGCGGGTGGCCGGGGGTGTAATAAATATCTTTTTTCTGAAACAAC
>NZ_JBFAXI010000155.1:0-11693 GCF_040680735.1 Streptomyces sp. NPDC051987
CGGGGTGCTCCCATATTATCTTCTCTACCCGGGCGCCGCCGGGTGCCGTTACGCCCGCCCCCCCCGCCCGCCGCCCCCCCCCCCCCACGGCGCCCCGGCCGGTGGCCGCACGGTCGGCGCCGGCCGTGGCGCTAGGGCTGCGGCGTCGGTTCGGCGTCCACGGCCGGGGTCTGTCCGGAGCCCGGCCTCTGCTCGCCGTCGGGGCCGGTGCCGAGGCGGTCGGCCGGACGGTGCAGCGGGCCGATCAGCGGACCGGTGGCCGCCGTGGTGACGAGCGCCATCACGACCAGCAGCGCGTACAGCCGGGGGCCGATCACCCCCGCCTGCAACCCGACGTTGAGCACGATGAGTTCGGTGAGCCCCCGGGTGTTGAGCAGCACGCCGATCAGCAGCGAGTCGCGCCAGGGCAGCCGGGCGCCGCCTCGGGCCGACAGGGCGCCGGCGGCCACCTTGCCCACCACCGCGGCGGCGCATATCACCAGCAGGAGCACAAGGTCGGAGGCGTGCACCCCGTTGAGCTGCACCGACATCCCGGAGATCGTGAAGAACACCGGCAGCAGCAGGCCGCCGGTCTCCTGCAGCGGTCGCAGCACCTGGCTGTCGGGGGCGCCGTCGGGCTGGCGCGGCATGATGATCCCGGCCAGCAGCGCACCGAAGATCACATGCAGTCCGAGCGCGCTGGTGGCCCAGGCGGAGGCCAGCGCCAGGGCCGCGGCGACGGGGACGTGATTGGTCAGCAGGGCGCCGGGCCGGCGCATCCACCACTTCATCGCCGGCCGCACGACGGCGAACATCACCAGCACGTACGCGGCGAGCAGCGCCACCTTGAGGGTCCAGGAGCGCAGCGAGCCGTCCTCGCCGCCGATCAGGGCGACGGCCAGCACCGGCCAGCTCAGCGCGTCGATGACTCCGGCGGCGGCCATCGCGATCGTGGCGGGGCGGGTGCCGGCCAGGCCCTGGTCCCGGATGATGCTCGCCAGCACGGGCACCGCCGTGATGGACAGGGCGACCGCCATATAGAGGGTGAATGTCGCGTCGATCGGATGCCCGCCGTTCGCGGAGCGGAAACCTCCGGAATACAGCAGGACGATGCCGGCTCCGATAAACATGGGAATCGCGAACCCGCTCAGCGAGACGGCGGTCACCGCGCCGCGATGACGCAGCTGGCCGAGGTCGAGTTCATAGCCGACCGCGAACAGGAACAGCACCAGCGCGACTTGCGCCACGGAAGTGAGAATTGGCTTGATCTGGTCCGGGAACAGGGTTTCGTACACCCCTCCGGGGGCCAGACCCAGCAGGCTGGGGCCGAGGGCGATGCCGGCGAATAACTGTCCGATGACGGAAGGCTGGCGCAGCCTGCGCGCGACCGCTCCCAGGGCGGTGGAGGCCGTGATCACCAGTGCGAGAGCTGCGACGACATGAGTGACAGTGGAGTCGATGCTCACCGGCATCCCCCTTCGGCAAGTGCCGCACCCTGTGGCGTTTTCCCTACGCAGTGTAGCCGTCGAAGACGCAACTGACCTATTGTTGCGTGCGCTTGGAATATGCCGTTCTGGGGCGGGGGGTCGACGGTGACGACGGTCTTATTCGTGCACGGCACCGGCGTGCGCGAGCCGGGATTCAGCGGAACCGTGGAAGTCGTACGGGAAGGATTGCGGCCGTTACGGCCCGAAGTCCGCGTTTCTTCCTGCTATTGGGGAGGAACTGCCGGATCGGTACTGCATGCGAACGGTATTTCCGTGCCGGGGTACGGGACCGGGCGTGAAGCACCGGACACGCACGCCCCCGGCGCGCTGCGACAGGACCTCGACGAGGACGTCGAATTCTGGGGACTTCTTTATCTGGACCCGCTGCTCGAACTGCGCCTGCTCACCGCGGAGACCACCGGGAGAACCGAGTCGGCCCCCGGAACCCGGCCGCCGGGCGAGGCGCTCTCGGCGGCGGCTCCGGCGCTCACCGCGGACGCCCCGTTGCGCCGCCTGCTGGACGCGGCGGGCCTCGCGGAGGACTTCGCCGCCGCCGTGGCCGCCGTACTGACCACCGACGACTGCCGCGCCTTCCTCCGCGCCCCCGTCGAGGGCGCCGGGACGGCCGAACTGGCGCGGGCCTTCGTGGCCGAGGCGGTGCGCCGCCGCACCGGGCGGCAGGGACCGGCGGCCGCCCTCGACGGCACCGCCCGCGACGAGGCGGTCGCCCGGATCGCGGCCCTGCTCCCCGGCCCCTCGGGCAGCGGGGACGAGCCGGGCACGCACCGCGGCCCGGTGACCCGGCGGATCAAGCGGCTCACCGGGCGGCTGGCCCTCGGCCTGGCCTCCGCGCAGGCGGTCAGACGGCGTTCGGCGCTCACCGACGCGGCCCATCCGGCGGCCGGGGACGTGCTGCTCTACCTGGCGCGCGGCGGCCCGGTCCGCGAGGCCGTCGCACAGGCCGTGCTCGCGGCGGAGCCGCCGGTCGTGCTGCTCGCCCACAGCCTCGGCGGCATAGCCGCGCTGGACCTGCTGGTGCTGCGGCCCCTGCCCCAGGTCGCGCTGCTGGTGACGGTCGGCTCGCAGGCCCCGTTCCTGTACGAACTGGGGGCGCTGCCCAGCCTGGAGCCCGGCGACCCGCTGCCCGGACACGTACCGCCCTGGCTGAACGTCTACGACCGCCGGGACCTGCTCAGCTACCTCGGGGCCGGCGTCTTCCCCGGCCGGGTCCGGGACGTCGCCCTGGACAGCCGCCAGCCCTTCCCGCTCTCCCACAGCGCCTACTGGAGCAACCCCGAGCTGTATCGCGTGCTGGCCGGGGAGCTGCCGTGACCGTCGCGCGCCCGGACCGGACCCACGCCGTCGTGGTCGGCGTGGAACGCTACGCCGTCGGCCCGTCCTGGGACCTGCCGGGACCGGCCGCCGACGCCCGCCGCTTCACCGCCTGGCTGCGCGGCCGTGGTGTGCCGGCCGCCCACATCTCCCTGCTGCTGGACGCCCTGCCCGGCACCGGCGGACCCGAGGTGGACGTGCCCGCCGGTCCCGCCGGGCGGGAGGCCGTGCAGGAGGTGCTGACCCGCCGGCTGCCCGCGGTCGAGGGCGACCTGCTGTTCGTCGTCTGGGGCGGCCACGGGGTCACCGACCCGCAGGGGCACCGCAGGCTCTTCTACGCCGACGCCACGGCCGGCGACAAGCGCAACCTGGACCTGGACGCCTGGCTGACCGCCCTCACCACCGACGCGCTGCCCGGCTTCCGGCGCCAGATCTGGCTGGTGGACTCCTGCCAGACCTTCGTCGAGGACCTCGGCTTCGTCCGCTCGCTGCCCGGCGAAGTCCCCTCCCGCGGCGACCGGTTGCCGGGCCGGGAGCAGTTCGTGCTGCTGGCCTCGGGACCGGGGCAGCGAGCGGCCAACGACCCCGTGCGGCGGACCGGGGCGTTCTCCCGGGCCGTGCTCTCCGTGCTGGAGGCGGCGGGTGACGAGAACTGGCCACCGGACATGGGGGCGGTGGCGGACACCGTGGTCGGACGGTTCACCGAGGGGGGCCAGCGGCCCACCTCGCTCTGGTACCGGTCCGGGGCCGGCGACGTCCGCCACTTCGACTTCCCCGCCGCCCGGCGCCGGGAGGAACCGGTGCCGGAGGCGGCCCTGGCCGAACTGGTCGCCCTGCTGGCCGGCTGGCCCGCCCTGACCGACCGCGACCAGCGCCAGCTCGTCGTCGGCATGCTGCCCGCGGACCTGGCCGGCGCCATTCCCCGGCTGGGCGCGGCCCGCGCGGACATCATCAGCATCGTCCGCACCTGCCGCCTGCACCCGGGCGGCCTGGCCGCTCTGGTCGAGGCGCTCGGTGTGCTCGACCCGGGCTCGCTGGCACAGCGCGAGCTGAAGGACTGGGCGGCCCGCCGGCTGCCGGCCGGGCCGGGGGACCGTCCGGCCTGATCACGGCCTTCCCGGCATCTGGTCCATGCGTCATCATGAAATCAACGGGAGACAGGGCGTTCTCAGGGGGACGGCGCATGGACAGGTCCGCGGAATTCATGAGATCCGAACTGCCCGACCTGAGCGACACCGCCCTCTCCGAGCTCCGGGCGCAGAGCCCCGACCTCTACGCGCGTGCACTGCAGCGGCTGCTGCGGCAGGTCGAACGGCCCAGGGTCAACTTCGCGACGGATCCGGGCCCCGGACGAGCCGACTGACGGACCCCGCGGAAGGAGACAGGTGCCGGACGCACGCTCCGCACCCGCGCAGGCGGATCACCATCTTCTGCCCTCGGCCCACTTCAGCGACCTGGCCGCGGGCCGGGGCGGCCCCGAGACGGTGCGTTTCCTGCGCGTCACCGAGTACAGCAGGCGGTTGCTGCTGCTGCGGACCCTGCTCGACGCCATCGCCGGGACCCCCGGCGCGCTCGGTCCGCTGCCGCCCGTGGACACCGCGTGGGACGTCCTGACGACGGCTCAGCGGCGGGCCCCGGAGGAGTTCGCGGAGCTGCTGACCCATCCCCAGGTCGGCATCTGGCTGGGGCACGGCCTGCGGCGCGTGCGCCACACGGCCTGGGGCGACGGGCCGCTCTGGACCGACCTCGGCCATCTGTACGCGGTGTGCGCGGTCGCCGCGCTGCGCGCCGGGCTGCCGCTGCGCACCACCGTGCCGTTGCGCGACGGCACGGCGATGTTCCCCACCCTCGGGCTGGCCCGGCTGCCGGACCGGCCGCGGTGGGGGACGGCGGAGGTGGTGGTCGGGGACGGCCGGCTGCGGGTCGATCCGCAGGGCGCGTGCGTGGGGCCGTCCGGCGCCCATGACGGTGACGCCCCCGGGTGGCTGGGGCTGCACACCCTGCGGGCCGCCGGGCGGGGACGGCCGATGACCCTCTGGCTGGACGACATCGACCCCTACCGGGACCTGGGCGAGCCGCTGCCGCCGCAGCGTCTCGGCAAGGACGAACTCGCCCGCTGGCAGGAACGCTTCGACGGCGCGCTGGACCTGCTCGCGGACATCGACCCGGGCACGGCCGCCGCGATGGCCGTGGGACTGCGCACCATCGCCCGGGTGCGCCGGTCCTCGGCCTGGACGGTCTTCAGCGCCTCGTCCAGCGACGCCTTCGGCGGCCTGCTCTCCTCGCTGCCCCCGGACCCGGTCAGCTTCGCGGTCACCCTCGTCCACGAGTTCCAGCACACCAAACTGGGCGCGCTGCTCCACCTGTTCACCCTGGAGCGGGACGACGGGACCGCACGGCACTACGCCCCCTGGCGCCCCGATCCGCGCCCGCTGAGCGGCCTGCTGCAGGGCGCCTACGCCTTCCTGGGCATCACCGACTTCTGGTGCAGGTACCTGGACCAGGCGCCGCCGGACGGGCGCCCGCCGGCCGAGTTCGAGTTCGCCCTGCGCAGGCGCCAGACCCAGGAGGCGGTGCACATCCTGCTCGCCGATCCCGCCCTGACCGCGCACGGCCGCCGCTTCCTGCACGGCATGGCCGGGCGGCTGCCGGCCTGGTGGTCGGACGCCCGGATCCGGCCGGAGATCGCCGCCCTGGCCGAGTTCGCGGCCACCGACCACCGCACCGGCTGGCGGATCCGGCACCTGGCCCCCGCCCCGGACGACGTCCGTGCGCTGGCCCGGTCCTTCACCGCCGGTGCCGCGGCCGACGCGCGCATCGCCGCGTCCACCGTCGTCCCCGATCCCGTCGCGCCCTGGTCCCAGGCCCGCGACGGACTGATCCGGCAGCGCCTCGCCGTGCCGGACGCCGGGGACCGGCCCGTACCGTCCGTCGCCGACCGCGCCCTGGTCGCCGGAGACCCGTCCGCCGCCGAGGCCTACGCCCGCCTGCTGGCGGGGGACCCCGAGGACGCCGACGCGTGGACCGGTCTCGTCCTCGCCCTCGGGGCCCGTCCGCTGCTGCACCGTCCCGAACTGCCGCGCGCGGTGCACCGCGAACTCCGCATGACCGGCACGGCCGCCGACCCGCGCGACGTCGCCCGCTGGCTGGCCGCCGCCCCGGCCACCTGAGCAGCGGCCGGAAGCGGCCCCCGGTGCCGCCGGAGGTCACCCCGGCGCCGTCCCGCGGCCGTGCTCGCGCGGGGTGCCGGGCGCGCGGCCCGCCCCGGTCCGCCCGGCCCGCGTCAACTTTGCTGCCCCGCACCAGGCTTGGACCTGCCATGCGCGGGGCAGAGCCCTCCTACCGGACAGCAGGTACCGGTCAGGGCTCGGCAAGAGGAGGGCGTCATGGACGGTCGGATCCGCGTACGCGTTGTTCGTCGGCCCGCTCCCCGCGGGCAGGAGATCGACCGCAGGACGCCTTCCGGGCGCATCCTGCCGTACTAGTGCCCCGGAGACCCGGAGCACGCCGTGCGGGGCCGGGGGCGGTCGCCGGTTCGCGCCCTGTACGACGGGCGCGGGACCGGCACGTACCCGGTCACCGCCCTTGAGTCCCGCCGTTAACAAGCCGGTTGACCTGCACGTTCGTTTCGCCGCTCGGCTCTGCGGGCAAGTGCCGGGCAGCGCGGCCCCGGCCAGGGCCGCGGGAGGGGGACACGGCGGTGCCTGATCTGGTGCGGACGACGGGTGGGCGGCGGCTGCGGGTGGAGGTGTCCGGGGATCCCAGGGGGCGCCCGGTGTTCCTCCTGCACGGCATGCCCGGCAGCCGGGTCGGGCCGCGGCCCCGGCCGATGTTCCTGTTCCAGCACGGTGCCCGGCTCATCAGCTTCGACCGTCCGGGGTACGGGGGTTCGGACCGCCGGCCGGGGCGGCGGGTCGTGGACGTCGTCGAGGACGTGGCGGCCGTGGCGGACGCCTTGGGTCTCGACCGGTTCGCGGTGGCCGGACGCTCCGGCGGCGGGCCGCACGCCCTCGCCTGCGCGGCCCTGCTGCCGGGCCGGGTGACGCGCGCCGCGGCCCTGGTGGCGCTCGCGCCGCGGGACGCCGAGGGGCTCGACTGGTTCGCCGGGATGACGCCGTTCAACGTCCGCGAGTTCCACACGGCCGTCACCGACCCGGAAGGGTACGAGGCCGGGATCATCCCGCGCTCGGCCGACATCCGCAGCAACCCGGCGCGGCTGCTGGAGGACCTGCGCTCGGACCTGACCGAGGAGGACCGGCTGATCGTCTCCGACAGCAGCATCCGCTCGATGCTGCTGCGCACCTACCACGAGGCGCTGCGCACCTCGCCGTACGGCTGGATCGACGACGCGCTCGCGCTGACCCGGCCGTGGGGCTTCGACCCGGCGCACATCGGGGTCCCGGTGCTGCTGTGGCACGGCGCCAGGGACGTGTTCTCGCCCGCCTCGCACTTCTCCTGGCTGGCCGCCCGCATCCCGCGCGCCAGGGCCGTCCTGGAGCCGAGGGCGGCCCACTTCGGGTCGCTGCGCGCCCTGCCCGACGTACTGGACTGGCTGCTGGCGGGCACGCCGCGGGGCTGACCCGCGGACCGTCGGGCACCGTCCGCCGCGCGCGCTCACACGGCCAGCGGCTCCAGGTCCCGGTACACGCGCCGCTCCTCCAGGGCGAAGCGGGTGATGCCGTTGTTCTCGCCGAGTTTCTCGCGCAGCCCCTGCAGCCTCCGGACCGCGTCCTCGCGCAGCGTCCGGGCCTCGTCCGGGCGGCCGAGGGCGTTCAGCGTGAGGGCGCCGTTGCTGACCACGGCGAGCACCTCGGGATGGTCGGCGCCGAGGTCGGCGCGGAGCGCGTCGATGCTGAGCCGCTCCCGCTCCCAGGCCTCCTCCAGCCGGCCGCTCTGGGCGAGCACGATGGCGTAGTTGGCGGAGCAGAACTGGGTGTGCGGGTGATGGGCGCCCAGCACCTCGGTCATGCGCTCCAGCACCTTCTGGAACACCTCCTCGGCCTGCTCCGCGTCCCCGCAGCCCCAGTGGAAGACGGCGAGGTTGTTCATCGCGGTCTGCGTGTAGGGGTGGGCCTCGCCGGGCTTCTTCACGTACTCGGTGAGCACCTTCTGCGCGACGTCGCGGGCGGCCTCGGGGTCCTCGGCCGCGAACAGGTCGGCGGCGAGGTTGAGTTCGCAGGCCAGCGAGTCCGGGGTGGGCGCGGTGTACTGGGCGCGGTACTGCTCCAGCGTCGCGGACGTCAGCTGTCGCGCGTCCTCCAGCTCGCCCGCCCGGCGCAGCGACACCGCGAGCGACTTCGCGCACCGCAACGTGCCCGGGAACTCCTTGCCGAGCACCCGCTTGTGCTGCTCGTACGCCCGCGACAGCACGGCCACCGACGCCTGGTACTCGCCGACCTCGCGCAGGTCCCGGCCGAGGTTCTCGGCGGACGACAGCGTGTAGATGTGATCGGCGCCGTGCACCTGCGTGCGCCGGGTGAGGGTGACCTCGTCGATCTGCAGGGCGTCCTTGTACCGGCCGACCATGCGCAGCGCCAGGGCGAGGTTGTTGGCCGCGTTCAGGGTGCGCGGGTGGGCCTCGTAGAAGAGGTCGCTGAAGCCGTCGTGCGCCTCCTTCGCCAGCTCCACCGCCTTGGTGTACTCGCCGAGCGCGGCGAGGTCGCTGGAGAGGCCGGAGGTGGTGATGAACGTGTGCGGGTGCCGGTCGCCGAGCAGCCGGCGCTGCCGCCGCAGCACGTCGTCGTCCATCTCCCGCGCCTCGACGTACAGTCCCTGGGAGCGCAGCACGTTGGCGAGCTGGCAGCGCAGGTACAGGTACTGCTCGTCGTCCTCGCCGAGGGGTTCCTTCCAGTGCGCGAGGAGTTCCTCGGCGAGCCGCTGCGCGCGCGGGAACTCGCCGCGCTTCCACAGGTAGCGGACGCGGTCGATGAGCAGCCGGCGCGGCTCCGCCTCGGTGCAGTTGCGGATGTCGGAGGCGGTCAGGTGCGGCCAGATGATGTCGAACTGCGCCCAGTTCTCCCGGTTGTCGGTGGGTTCGTCGCCCTTGGGGCGGGCGCCTCTGAGGATCTCGTGCACCGTGTGCCGTGCGGTGCGCCGGTCCTCCTCCGTCATCTGGGAGCGGATCACCGCCTGCACCAGCCGGTGCACCTGGATCGAGCGGTTGATCTGGTCGACCTTGGCGAGGGCGAGCTTGCCGATCTCCCGTACCAGCTGGCCGATCAGCATGCTCTCCGTCAGGCGCAGGGCGGAGAGCATCTCGTCGCTGTCGTAGAGCAGTTCCGAGGAGATCGGCTCGGCGGCGAGGAACGCGCACAGCTGCAGCAGCCGGACCGAGGCGGGCGAGCGTTCCCGGAGCCGCTGGATGGAGATGTTCCAGGTGGCGGCCACCGTCTCGGGGTAGTCGGAGGGCTGGTTGAGCCCCATCACCGCCGCGGTCTCCTCGGTGAGGCGGCGCAGGTACTCGGCCGTGGGCATGGCGGTCTCGGCCAGCCAGGCGCCGGCCTGCTCCACCGCGAGCGGCAGGTCGCCCACCGCCTCCGCGACCTGGTCGGCCTCGGCGGGGGTGAGGCCCGGGGCGCGCCGGGACAGGTGCTCGACGCTCTCCTGCCGCTGGAAGACGTCGACCGGCAGCGTCTGACCCCTGTCGGACCACGCCTGGTTGCGCGAGGTGACCAGGATGTGGCCGCCGCCGGTGGTGGGCATGTAACCGGCGAGGTCCTCCGGGTCGTCGGCGTTGTCGAAGACGAGGATCCACCGCTTGGTGGGGTTGCCCCTGGAGAGCATGCGCACGGTTTCCTTGCTGGCCAGCGCCATGTCCTCACCGCCGGGCGCGCCGATGCGGGAGCCGAGTTCGGCGAGCGCGGCCACCACGTTGTCGACGTTCTCGGCCGGCACCCACCACACCAGGTCGTAGTCGGCGCTGAACCGGTGCACGTACTCCAGCGCGATCTGCGTCTTGCCGACCCCGCCCATCCCGAACAGCGCCTGGTGCTGCGGCAGGACGGCGGTCATGCCGCTGCGCAGCTGCTCGCGCACCTTCTCGAGGATGTAACCCCGGCCGGTGAACGTGCTGTTGCGCTGCGGCACGTTCCAGTGGTCCGGCACGTGGCCGGGGAACCGGGGCGCGGCCGGTCCGCCTTTCGGCAGCTGCGCGGGCAGTTCGAGCGCGCCGAGCAGCGCGGCCTCGCAGCCGGGTTCGTCGAGTCCGTGCAG
Source organism: Streptomyces sp. NPDC051987 (assembly GCF_040680735.1). Lineage (NCBI taxonomy): Bacteria > Bacillati > Actinomycetota > Actinomycetes > Kitasatosporales > Streptomycetaceae > Streptomyces > Streptomyces sp. NPDC051987. Next base: position 10,011 of record NZ_JBFAXI010000155.1, read on the forward strand.
GTCGACCAGGTCGGCCTGGTGCTGGTACGACTCCGGGGGCTGGACCTCGTCGACCCGCACCGGTGTCACGGAGCCCGGGAGCGCGTCGCCGGCGGCCGCGGGGCCCGGCAGGTCCTCGGTGTGCCGGGAGTCGTACAGCGCCCGGGACCAGAGCACCAGGGCGCGGGTGCCGGGGGCGGGGGCGCCCAGCGGCCCGGTGGCCAGGTCGTGCAGGACGACGGTGCACCCGGCCCGCTTCAGCAGCGATTCGGCCCAGTCGGCCCACATCCGGTTCTCCGCCGCGTAGGCGATCTCCACCCGCAGCGCCGAGGTCTGCGGCCGCCGCCGGATGAACGCGTCCCGGCAGCGCAGCCGCACCGCGTCCGGGATCGGCGGCAGCGCGGTGACCTCGTTGTCGGTCACGAACGCGGTGAGCCGCTCGAACGCGGCCAGCAGCGACTTCGGGTCGCCCTTCTTGTCGCCGACGACGGCGAGCGTCTCCTCGTACGCGTAATACGGCTTGTACGGGATTTCGACGCTGCCCCAGTAGGCGGTGATCTCGTCGGCGCTCAGCCGCTCGCCGCCCGGCCCCTTCGGCAGGCCGGCGAACTTCGACCGGGCCACCGCGCGGCCCGCCTCCACCTTGTCCTTCTCGCCGTCGTCGACGCGCATCGGCACCGGCAGCACCCGGATCCGCCGCTTGCGGCTCTCGTCGCCGACGCTGTACGCCACGTCGGCGGCGCCGTCCAGGGCCTGGTCGCTGAAGGTGAAGCAGTCGACGAGGAGGTCGGGCATCTGCAGGGTGCAGATGTCGGCGGTGTCCGACCGCCCGGTGCGCGAGTCGATCAGGACGTAGTCGTACGACCGCTTCATGCTGTCGCGCAGCGCTTCCAGGAACATGCCGCCGCCGAGGCGGTCGTAGAAGTTGTCCCACTCCAGGGAGGACGCCGTGCCCGAGTAGGCGCGGAACTGCTTTCCCGCGGAGAGGAAGTCGAGCGAGCCGCCCTTCTCGAAGGCGAGCCCCTGCCGTTCCGGGGAGAGCGAGACGGCGTGCTGTTCGACGTCCGCGAACTCCAGGTGCCAGGGTCCCGTGCGGGTGATGCCGTCGGTCGCCGCCCAGGCGTAGTCCTGGAGGATGTTGAGGACGCCCCCGGTGGCGGCGAGCACGTTGGGGTCCAGGAACGGATGGAAGAAGCGGTCCAGTCCCGGGGCCTCCAGGTCCCAGTCGACCGCGAGGACCCGTTTGCCGTTGGCGGCGAGGATCCATGCCGTGTTGGCGAGCGCCATCGTCCGTCCGGTGCCGCCCTTGTACGAGTAGAAGGTGATGATGCGTCCGTCGCTTGCGGCCGTCATGCCTCTCCTCCGGAGTCGTCTCCCGTGTCCGGGCCGGACGACGGGTAGGGGTCCGCCAGACGGGGCCTGGGGACGTGCGGGCCCGGCGGCAGTCGGACCTCCGCGTTCTTCAGGAACTGCCGGGTGGTGTAGGCGACCACCTCGGGCAGCACCCGGGTGAAGGACTTGAGCGTGGGCACGCCGTTGACGGCGAGCCGGGTGTCGCTGTGCCGGGCCCGCTCCAGGATCGTCGGCATCACCCGCTCCAGCTCCTCGGCCCGTCTTCAAATCAAGACCACGAATTCCACACAACCCTCTCTTCAGGCGGCTCTCGATGGTCTAGATTGACCGTGCTTCGCACATGCTGGGACA